>CAYVIL010000068.1:0-1506 GCA_964451675.1 uncultured Candidatus Saccharibacteria bacterium | reverse complement strand
AGATGGAAATTACTCTTACTCCCCTGGCAGTGGTTGTTGCCTAATTAATTTCCAAAAGTTCGGTTTCAAAAATAAGGGTTGCGTTGGGGGTTGGCCGCGACCGCCTTTTCCATAGGCTAGTTCGGGGGCACTAATAAGTTTTCGCCTCTCCCCCACTTGCATTCCCAAGATACCTTGGTCCCACCTTTAATCACTTGCCCACTTCTGAGTGTAAATGTGATGGGTTGGTTGCGGTCTAAGCTGGAGTCAAGTTTTGTTCCGTTTTCTAAAGTCCCAGTGTAATGAACAGTAATTTCGTCCCCTGTGTAAGCTTTTTCCCTATGCCCTTCACCGAGATATCTTTTCTTCCCGGAATTTTTTCCTCTATTTGCGGTGTTTTGTAGTTAACGAGATAGTAAGCTGCTCCAACTACGAGAAAACTGGAAATAATTATCAAAATATCCGTCTTTTTTATTGGGGACGTATTCTAACAGCTTTTATAGGTTATATTGCAACTGGTACAGTCCCGCTTTTTTGCCCGAGATCAGGACGTCGTGTTTTTCCTTTAGTAGTAATTTTTTGTCTTTTTTTACTAGCGCTTCCAGTAGATCTTTTTGTGCTGTAAGGATTACAATAGAGCTTCTTTTGTTTAGTATTCTTTCAAACTCACGGAACATTTTTTTGTGGAAAGTCTTGGTATCCAGTTGCCTATCGTAAATTCCCCAGGGCGGGTCGGTTACAATTTTATTTACAGAGTTTTCTTCGAAAGATGTATTGAAAAAGTCGCTAGCTATAACTTTAACTTTTCCCTTTTTCGTAGCTCGTTGTATTTTTTGAGCTAACTTTTTGTTTTTTTCAATCGCAAAGATCTTTTTGTAAGGAAAGTGTAATCTTTCTTGGATGATGGTTCCATGCCCGGCAAAAGGATCTAGAAATATATCGCTTTCTTCGGGTTTTGAAAGTCGGCACATGATGTTAGCGATTTGGGGACGTAGTTGTCCTTTTTTGAGGTGTTCTGTTGTGGAAGAATTTGTAATTCGCAATCCAAAGAATCCCCATCCTGTTCGTCGCACTAAAAACCAGAATTCAACGTTGGGCGTTGTTGGGTTATGGTTAAGCTTGTACTCATTGCTAATTTTTTGCACAAGTTCTTTGCGGTAGGGGGAAGGGTAGGAAACAATTTTGTTTTCCTTCGAAGAAACGATGCGGAAAGACTCGATGCTATTCTTGTCAAAGAATACATCTATTTGGTTTCCAAAATCGTGCCTTATCGCCCACATAAGCATTGGTTTGAAAGGATCATCTTTCAAGTTTTCAAACTGGCGTATAAGAATAAAGCTATTATTGAGAAACCGAAGTTTTCCTACCAAAGCTGGAGGCATTTTTGTTTTGAATATAACTAAACCATCCAAAAGGAGTTTTATCTCCCCCTTACCCAGCCTATTTTCCAGGGCTTCTTCAACAACTTTAGAAATTCCGGTGATAAAAGTGGAAAAATACCGATGCATGAGTTGATTATAGCAAAGA
>CAYVIL010000067.1:0-1529 GCA_964451675.1 uncultured Candidatus Saccharibacteria bacterium | reverse complement strand
TGATAATTATGTTATTCCCGTCTCTGTTCCTCAGCTCGCGCCGCTCTTATATTCTTGCCCAAACCGATACCCGCCAGCTTGCTTCTGATTGGGTGGCAGGAGATCTATCTGAAAGTGCTGTTATTGCGCGGAAAGGAGAATATCAACCCGTTTTGGATAACGTGACTACAGTGCCTCTTCGTGAATGGACAGTGTCCTGGTTTGACAAGAATGATATAGATTACGCTTTGTTAGCTGGCTACAATTTTACATTGGAAAGTTTAGAGAGATATGCAAATGAAGATCTTCGAGAACGATTGGTACTGGTTCATCATATAGAACCGGAGCAGCGCCCTGGTCCGGTTATTTTAATTTATGAATATAAATGAGCAGAGTTGGGTTGATCTCGGTTTGGATTTTACCTCACGAACACATGTTGCAATTTTGGACAAAGCCTGCATTGGAAATTCCGCAACCTGTTGAACCTTTTAAAGTTGATAAAACAAGTTTTGGTAATGCCTGCGCGTGGATGGTAATTGATGATATTGAAGCTGTGAAGGAATAGATACTATATTTCTTTAGTATAATTGCGGCATGGACAGCAAAAGAACTTACTTTTCCACTTTCATCTCCGGTGTTTCTGATGTTATTGAGCCTGCTTTAAAGGCGACCGTGTCAGAAGTAAAGTTTGTACTTATCCTTGACGGTTTGTGTGTTTATTCTAGCCCTGCCTCATTTAGAGAACTCCAAGATCTCCGTTTTTTTAACAATTCCTTTCTTTTAATTAACCAGTTTAGCAATTTGAAAAGCGATGTCTTTAAGCCGATGTTTAATTGGGCATTGTCTCACCAATCAAATTCTGCAGTTAGAAACTTCATTCAACAGACAAGCGCTGTCAGTTTTCGCATTGTTCTTAGTAGGGAAAATCAGACTGTTTCTTACAACAATAATGCACTTGCAAAACTCGAAAAGAATTTGTCTAAGCTGCTAAGTATAAATGTAAATAGAACTGATCCTGACGTTGAATTTTGGTTTTTAGTGCGCAGTGAAGGATATGGATTTTTTGGATTACGGATTACTAATGAATCTTTGGTCGAACATAGAAAAAAAGGTCAGCTAAGGCGGGAGCTTGCTCATACTTTGTGTTTGCTCTCGGAGCCAGAAGAAGATGATGTCTTTTTGGATCCTTTTGCCGGTTACGGAACAATAGCCCGGGAGCGGTTGGGGTTTCCTTATAAGCAGGTGATTACTATTGAACAAGACCCCGATGTTTTTTCCAGCTTGGCTAATTACCTAAGCAATAGGGTTGATATTGATTTTTTCAACAAGAACTTTTTTGGAGCTGATTTAGAGCAGTATTCAGTAAATAAAATTGTTACAGACCCGCCGTGGGGAATCTATGATGAAACTCTTGATGTTGAAAATTTTTACAACAGCATATTTAAAAAGTTTGAGCGTGTTTTAACGGATCAGGGATTAGCTGTTTTGTTAACGGGAAGAAAAAAGATAGTAGAAATAATTGGTTATTGTTTTATGCCTACCCATTTTCA
>CAYVIL010000066.1:0-1560 GCA_964451675.1 uncultured Candidatus Saccharibacteria bacterium | reverse complement strand
TAGAAATGGAATTCTCATCCTCAAAATCTCGAGAAAGCTTAGTTGCTATAACCACACCAAAACTCAAAACCACAATAACAACCCCTACCCCAAAACCAAAATACATTGGGAACTTCGGCTTTTGCCAAAAAGAAGTTTTGGCGTTTTGCTCTAATTCGTCCGGATTTGTTTTTTGTTCAATTTCTTTTTTCATATTCTTTCTTAACACATTCTATCAAATAAAAAATTATACAAACGATCAGATAATCATAAAAAGGTGCAACAAGAAGGGGTCCAATTATCCAAAGATCTAATCCGAGCAGAGAAAAAACAAAACTTATTGCAAAAGGTACAAGAAGAAAAATATAAAACAAAAAAGCCACAACTTTTTTCTTTACGAGGAAAGACCCTTTTTCTAAAGCTAGATGTGAAATTCCCTGCAGAGATTTTCCTATCCCAGCAATTAGATAGCTTACGCTCCAAAGCACTACATAAGCTGACAGTAGAAAAAGCACAACCGTCAAAAGTACCTTTCTCCAACTCGGTTTTAAAAATTTTCTAATTTCTTTCTTTTCCATTTAATTTGAAGAAAACCATTCCATTCCCCAATAAAAATCCTTTCGCTGTGAGCTAGTTCCACTCTAGAACAGCTACACCGAAATAAATATTCGTAAATTTCTTAATCTTGGCATCTTTTATTTCCCGAATAATTGAATCGTTTTGCAACTCTTTGGGAAACTACAATTAATCTTACAGAAACTCTAATAAAATCCTCATTTCTTTACTATAAGCTAGAAACATAAATAACAGCATTAAAACAGCAAAGATAAGGCAAATGAAAAAAGCCCTCCTGACAAATTTCCGCTCTCCACTTGTCCGTTTCGCAGAAGCAGTTAGCTTCTTTGCTTGCTCCCACTGCTTCCTATCCTTTTCAGACAGTTCCTTGGAAGGTGCTCGCTCATAAGCTTTAATTTTCAATCTCAAACCTTTGGAAAGAACGGGAACAGCCGCAGCAAAAACTATCATCACACCCAACCATACTTTAAAATACCCTAACACCACAAGCAAAAGAGAAGCGACCGCTATTATGCTCCCAACAGCCGCAAAAAGAATATATTTAACTTTCTCTTTTCCTTTTAAATATTTCCAAAAAGACATTTACAGTTCGCTTTCTTTCCTTACACAAGTGTTTTTAACACATTGACATTCGTACCAATCAGGAAATCCTCCGGGTCCGGGATCGCACATTATTCCGCAATCTTCGGCTACGCATCCGCAGCAGGGATTGTATTTGCACTGTCTGTCTATGATGCAAAATTCTATATTCCGCGGAAAACCGTTTTCTATACAGTGTTTTGAATCTGCACATTGCGCTGTGTCGCAGGAAATACTTTTCCCGCATTCCGGATTGTTGGACTTTCCGTTACCTATAGGCGTTATTTTGTATATTGAAGTTGTTAAAAGTATAGTTATAGAAAAAAGGACTACACCCATAATTAGAGAACCTACCCCTAGTAAAAATGCTGGTGTACCTTTTACGTAAGCTTGTCCGTAATGAATACTTGGGACATATCCTGATTT
>CAYVIL010000065.1:0-1715 GCA_964451675.1 uncultured Candidatus Saccharibacteria bacterium | reverse complement strand
GCTTCACCTAAATAAACCTGCGGAGCGTTTGCTGTATAACTCACTGGCAGCTCCAGGGCTTTTTTGACCATACCGTCCAACCTGCTGTTGAATTCGTTTGTGTAGATCTTTCTTATTTTTTCAGGTTTTTGGTTGTTAGTTATGTGTTCTCGCCTCCTTCCGCAATTTCAATTTCTTGTGGGGTTAGCTGGTAAGGTTTGTAAAGCAGCTGTTCTGATTATTTGCTTTACGCTTGTCTTTTTCTTTCACAATCTTTACATCAACATGTTCTTTTATCTGTAGTCTGTTTTTTAACTTTAGCCCCCATTGGAGACCAACATCTACAGTACCTTTAAATACGTTGCGACTGGGTATTTCTATATTTACTTCAAAAACTCTTCCTTCGTGGTCTATTACTTTCGTTTTATGTCCTTCGTATCCTTGCTTTTTCCAAAGATATTTTGCATTTTCTCCGTTTTTATAGATATCAATATCGACCGTTTCCGAATTAGTATCCCAACGAAAGATAAACTTGGGTAAGGAGATTCCCTCAGGATTTAATTCAGCAATTGTTACAAGCCCCGTTTCTGTCGCAGATGCGTTTGATTTTCCTTCAAGTCTGTAGATAGGACTTCTATATTTTTCTTTTATTTTTATTTTTGTAGTTCCAACGACTTTACTTTCTTTATTTTTAAAATCTTTTCTTTTCATTTTTATTCTCCCTTTGAGGTATTTTCCATAATTTCAATTTCTTCAGTCGGTAAACCGTAAATTTTATAATGCGTTTTCTGCTATCTTGTTGAATATATTTTCGGGAACGGGGAAATCCTTCTCCACATAACTTTCGTTTGTTTCCCGAATTTTCTCGTAGGAGATGTATTTTACAGCTTCATCCATTCGCAGGTATTCGTTTGAGAATGTGGGTCGTTTAAGCTCCCTAAAAACTTTAGCCTTGCGTTTTTCAGGTGCTGCAACATATAGTGGGAATATAATGTTTGGCTGTAGAACTTTTAAATCTGCTAGTCGCAGGATTCCTGAATAAACGGATGTTGAGTGTTCAACTTCGAAAGCGGATACGATTCTTCTTCCCCGCAACCAAACATCATCAATGTATTCCACTGTTTTGCTCGAGTCCGGGTCTAATCCTAGGTTAGGCAAGTCTTCTATAGTAATTTCCTCGAATCTTTCTCCTGCGACAACGTTCTTTTTGTCATTTCTTGCAACCCAGACATCGTTCCCGCTAGCAAGGCCAATTTTAATGAGCATCCACTGTATTTCATCGTGTTCGGAAGGTTCTTTTTCCTCTTGGGTTTCTTTTTCGGCATCTTCTATGCTTTGAGCAAGATCCGCGGTAGTTTTTTCTATATACCTAATCTCGTCACCTCTATTTAGCCGGATGACAAGGTCATATATATCACCGTAGAGTTTGTTAACTTTTTCAATTTTATCTTCAGCTATTCCGCCAAAGCCGCGAGGTGTATAGTTTTCGCTATAACCGATATGCATATTTAGTTTTTGGATGGGTAGATTTAATTGTTCGTCGTTAATTATGAAATAGATAAATTCCCAAGTTTCGTCGTTTTCGTCTGTTCCCCAGAGGTATTTTGCTAAGTCTTTGTTTCTTACTTTGTAAGCAACTTCACCGATAAGAATTATTTTTCCTTTGCGGTAGACAAGTACATAGTCCCCTTCGCTCATGCTGTGCCAGGTGTTTATATTGCCCTCGCCGGGGACAG
>CAYVIL010000064.1:0-1720 GCA_964451675.1 uncultured Candidatus Saccharibacteria bacterium | reverse complement strand
CCTTAAGCACGCCGCCAGCGTTCATCCTGAGCCAAGATCAAACTCTTATAAAAAAAGAGTATCTAAATCACAGAATTTTCCCACCTGCACAAACAGTAGCTGGCGGTGTTCGCCAGCCCTGCCTGCCGGCAGGCAGGGTTCATCCTGAGCCAAGATCAAACTCTTATAAAAAAAGAGTATCTAAATCACAGAATTTTCCCACCTGCACAAACAGTAGCTGGCGGTGTTCGCCAGCCCTGCCTGCCGGCAGGCAGGGTTCATCCTGAGCCAAGATCAAACTCTTATAAAAAATACGAGTACATAAACCTCAACGCCTAATGCGCTGAGATTAAACTCATAGAAACAAGCTGCATTGACAATACAGCTTGACTTAAAAAATCTTCCCGCTTTTCAAAATTCATGAAAAACATTGCTGTTAAAGTGCTTCAATACACAGTCTATCAAAAAAACCACACGGGTGTCAATGAATAGGAAACAGAAACTCCTAAATTGGTCTTCTAATATAGCTTTTAAACTTCGGGATTGGAAGAGGTACTAAACTTATTTTCTATATCCTCTGCCACTTCCTTAATCGTCCGCCTAATCAACACCCGCTGACTCCAAGGAAACTTGCCTAAAACGTAATCCTCCACAGCACCTACCACAGGTTTACCTATCCCTACACGAACTCTCCAAAAATTTTGCGACTCTAGTGCACGAACTATTGACTTTACACCCTTATGACCAGCACTAGACTTATTTTTTTGAATTGCATACTTTCCAACAGTAAAGTCTAAATCATCGTGGACAACACAAAAATCAGTAACATCTAGCTGATATCGGTTAATCAATTGCCGCACAGCCAACCCGGATTCGTTTATATAGGTCAGGGGCTTTGCTAAAACCAAATCTAAATTCACAAATTGGTAACAAGTAGCAAGCTTTTTATATACAGAAGCATTAACGCGCTGGTTCTTATATCTCGCTCGTTCCAACAATTCATCTACAACCATATAACCAACATTGTGTCTAGTGCGTTGGTATTTTTCACCGGGGTTACCCAACCCGACAACTAAAAACATATAAGTATTTTAGCATTCCTAAAACAACAAAAAAACAGCCCGAAAAGACGAGCTGTTTTAGACCTTGACAAAAAGAGAAATTAATCTCTAGCTTTTCTATAAATTAATCTGCTTTGCAATACTCGAAACTAGCGGGAGTTCATATTTCTCGCCAGAAAGTGCTTTAATAAATCCCACAACCATACCAACAAAAATTACTAAATTCAGCAACCAGCCAATAACAGGAATAAACCAAAGTAAAACAGAAGCACCAAACAAAACAAGCCCCTGCTTAGCATGAAAAACAACAAAAGGCTCTTCTTTTTTAAGCACAAGCATGACTACAGAAATTATCCAAACGTAGCTTAACGCAGCCATCAAATTGCGATCCTGCGGCGCTTCTGTACTAATCTTTTCTTCAGCCATTATTTACCACCCCCTTAATAAGATATGTATATTATACACCAAAAAAATTCCAAGCTTCAAAAACTAAACACACTTTAATGAAAAATTTATTTTTTCAGCTTCCTCAATTTTGTAATAAATAAAATACTTCCTTCACACCCTCCACTAAAAGCAGATTCAACGCACCAAAACCAGTTAATAAAGCCCACTCCCAAAACAAGAGCGGCTGGGTATGTAAAACAGCTTGAAGAGGAGGAAGGTACACTGCTGCACAC
>CAYVIL010000063.1:0-1757 GCA_964451675.1 uncultured Candidatus Saccharibacteria bacterium | reverse complement strand
GTTGTTTATGATTTAGCCCACGGCCACTACGCTGACGGTTGGGAAACAGTAACTAAATTAAGTAAGATGCTAAAAGAGGAGGAGAGTATTGATTTGCCGACAATTTTGACTACCCATTCTTTAGGGAGGAGAAAAAAAGAGGATTGTTTGCAAAGGGGAGAAGGAAGTGAGGAAGAGCTAAATGAAAAGTACAATTTTAATATCAGAATAAAATCGGAAGAAAAATCACTACTTTATGCACAAAAAATATGCGCACTTTCAACAACCGAAAAAGAGTATCTTGAGGATAACTATAAAGCAGTTGCTAAAAATGACTCTAAATTAATTGTTATTCCAAATGGTGTTGATCCTCAGCAATTTAGTTTTGCAAGTAAGGACGCTATTGAAAATCTAAAAGAAAAAATTGGGTTACGGGATAAATTTGTTTTACTAGTTCCTTCTAGAGTTGATCCGCGGAAAGGGCAACTGAACTTACTTAAAGCTTTGGGTATCCTGGGTATAGATTACCTAAGAGAGCATGATTTTAGCGTTGTGCTGCTGGCTTGGCCAGAAGAGCCAACAGATTATACTGATGTCTTGGATAGATATATCCAAGAAAATAATCTAATTCCCTTTGCGGTTAAAACTCCATCAATACCGCACGAGCAAATGCCACTTTACTTTGGCATAGCTGATTTGGTAGTTATCCCATCTCAAGAATATTTTTCCATAGCTATGTTAGAAGCTATGCTTCTTAAAAAACCGCTTATTGCAAGCAATCAGGGGGGCAGTCGGGATGCTATTGTTCATGGCGAATCCGGCTTTTTAGTAAATCACAATAATGCTCAGCAAATAGCTACCTTGATAAGGAGACTATCTGGTATGGGTTCAGCGCAACTCCAAAAAATCGGTAACAAAGCACGCGAAAGAATATTGGAAAGATATACTTTAGATGCTGTAGCTAAAAAGATTGGAAGTGTTTATGCCCCCTTGCTAGCAGACTAGCTGTGTACATTAGGCTAAAATTCTCGGAGGAAATATTGTTAATGGAGCTTTGCCGAGTTTGGAAAAACTCCTTAAACCAAACGCTACTGCGTTTGGCTACTGGAGCTCCTTTTACAAGGTCGCTCGAACTTATTTTATCAAAAACGCCTAACGGCAACCACCGACTGACAAGAGCTGACTCGTTGACTACCAATGAGAAATTGCTATACTAAAACTATAAAGGCTAAAGTTTTATAAATATTATGTCTAAAAACAGAACTGTAATTGCTGGTCAAAGTCAATAAATTAAAGCCGCCCTATGCGTTTAAACCGGGAGAAAAAGTTAAAGCCCCGCCGTCAAAATAAGAATCTATGGCAGAACATAGATATTGTTAAAAGAAACTTTCGGCGGGCCGTTTTTATATATGTAGAACTCTCCATAAAATTTGTCAGTAAAGTTTTTCCAAGGAGACCGTTTTTTGCGGGTCTTTTTGTTTTTATTGTCACCCCGTTAGAAATTCTCAAAAAAATTCATTTTGGACTTTTTTCAGTAAAAATAAGGAAAATATCGTTTTTATTTGTGAAATGGGTATTTCTAACGGGGTTAATTATTAGTTGGGTTTTTTCCGGTTGGCCGCAGATTTGGCAAAATCCGCCGATTCCGCCGGAAATTCAGGAAGCGCAGGCGGCAACCACTCCCGCGTTTGAGGCAGGAGAAGTTACTATCAGCGATTCTCTTGATTGGACTACTATCACATTATCCGGAACATATACTTCGGCTCCGGTTATTCTGG
>CAYVIL010000062.1:0-1781 GCA_964451675.1 uncultured Candidatus Saccharibacteria bacterium | reverse complement strand
CCGTCAAACTTATGAAAATAGATGTAATAAAATTCATTGTTTTGTATTTCCCCTAGTTTGATTTCTGTTTTTCTGACTTTAAAAAAGTCCAAGTCCTCCGGTTTGACCGCCAGCCCGAGCTCCTCCTGCGTTTCCCGCACTGCTGTAGAGAGAGGATCCTCGCCGGCGCTAATGTGCCCGGCAGCAGATACATCCCACTTGTTCGGGAACAGCTTTTTATCCTTAGCGCGCAGTTGTAAAAGAACCTCCCCTTTGGAGTTATAGATCCACACGTGTGCTGCTCTGTGCCACAACCCTTCCGCGTGTGCTTCACTAATCCTTTTTTGGTACCCTAGAGGTTCGTTGTTTTTGTTATAGATATCGATTAGGTCGTCCGGCATTTTACTTCAGGATTAAGATTACCACATTGTAGGTCATAGTTAATGGTATGTTTGTACTTTGAGCATAAATATATGTTCTCTGCTTCCTTATATCTTATATAGTTTTCGATAAAAAAATTAGTGTTGTTTTCAAGCTATAAACCAAAGTTTAACTTTGGTTTATAGTACACTTATAAAATGCTGGAATTGTGTGGTTTTTCTCTTCTACACATTGTAATTCGGTTTTGCAACGCACGCGTATTGTAAATATTTAGTGTCTGACAACTGTCCAAGAAAAACAGTGTTTAAAATTGTGAATTTTATTGATTTGTGCGGGTTGATGCCTTTAATAATTTCTACTTTATACCCTAGGTTATTAAACATTTTCACAATGCTTTTTTTTGTAAAAAAGCGTAAATGGGTTTTGTCTAATATTCCCTCGTTCCGGTACTGCCAGTCTTTTTTTATTAGAAGTTCTTTCAATGTCGCTATGTATCTTACATTGGGTATTGAGCAGACAACAGTGCCTTTTTTAGCTAATTTTTCTTTTGTTTCTGTAAGTATTTTATAGGGATCAACAAAGTGTTCAAGTACATCGTTGAATACAATACAATCAAAAAAATTGTTCGGCAATGTTTTTATTATTTGAGCAGCATTGCCAATATAAACTTTGTCTAGTTTTGATTGAGCAATTTTTCCTGCCTGTTTTTCTATTTCAATTCCCCAGACTTTTTTATTTGAATCTGTTTTAAGCTGTTTAGCAAAAGATCCTTTTCCACACCCGACATCTAAAATTGTTTTTGCATTTTGGGGAATGAATTTGAGCATTTCCGGGCGTTTTTGGTTGTAGTATTCGTGCGGCTTGGAGTTGAGGTTTGTTAGATTAGTTTTTTTAGGCATAAAGATTTTTTAGTATTTGATTTGGCGGTGGGAGAGAGATTTGAACTCTCGTGGGGTTTGACCCCCGCACGGTTTTCAAGACCGGCCCGTTTAGCCGCTCCGGCATCCCACCGTATCTATTATTCTTCTGGTTTTTCCGCCAAAGGCGGATTAATTCGAGCATCGGCTCCAACATGCTCGCCGGCTCTCATTGAACAAAACCAGCGCTTTCGTCCGCTCAGCCACCCTTCCGTATTTAGTTTTTCCGCCTTCGGCGAATAAACGCGGCTTATCACATGTATAAGTAAGTATTGTTTTAAGGTTTGCAATAAATCACGTTTAAATTTGCCTAGTAAATGAACTAAATGCTGTGCTTTTGGTTTTGGAGCCCGCTAAACGTTGGACATCCATATATTATCG
This sequence comes from uncultured Candidatus Saccharibacteria bacterium, assembly GCA_964451675.1. Taxonomy (GTDB): domain Bacteria; phylum Patescibacteriota; class WWE3; order JAUXAW01; family CAYREW01; genus CAYREW01. Next base: position 123 of record CAYVIL010000062.1, on the reverse strand, counting down.
CAAAACCCGAAAGGTGGAGAATGGCCGTAAGGGCATTCTCCTAAGGCCACCCGCGTAGCGGGTGGACCATGGTGCCCTCGGGAGGATTCGAACCCCCAACCTTGAGCTTAGAAGTCTCCTGCT
>CAYVIL010000061.1:0-1790 GCA_964451675.1 uncultured Candidatus Saccharibacteria bacterium | reverse complement strand
ACAAATTTTCGGCAGGGTTTCATTCTATCCATACTTTTTACACTTTCAACCTAGCAATATTTGAGAGCAGTGTCAAGGATCTTTTCTATAAAACTCCCCACAAAACACTATTATATCTATTATATCTATATCTACCACTCTAGAATTAGGGTAGGAAAAAGATTGTTCTCATCTTAATTTTACCTCTTTTAATCATTAGCCAATCTTTCTACTTGATTTTTTTAGATATTGTTCAAAAACCCTCCTCAACTTAGGCACCTTAAAATATAAAGAGCTGGAACAAAATGCTGAACACATTGCTCCAAACACACCTATATCTGTACCAGCAGGTTATTGCGCTGGATTATCTAGCAACCACGTGGTATGAATATCGCTAGAATGCGCTTCTTTCCGCTCACTACAATACTTCGAAGCATTAAAGCGCTGTAACTTGAACAGCACAAACGGCAAAAAAATAATATAGAAAGGTAGTAGAATACCCGCAATGGTATAGGAATAAAAAAAGATACCTTAAACTAAGCTCTTTTTTGCTCCAAAACTGTTTTTGCAAAAGCAGCAAGCTGCAAAGTAACAATTACAAAAAACATTGCCACGTACATATACCCAAAAAAGTCCGGGCCTCCGCCGTAAGTGGAGAAGATCTGGAAGTAAATTGCGTGGGCAGTTATTAAATAAAATATTACGTAAGTAAAAGAATGGAGCCACCGCCACGATTCCACACCTAACCATTTAATAACCTTGCCAAAAGAAGTCGCAGTAAGAACAAGAGCCCAAACTAAAGCAACAATCCCCAGCAGATTAGAAAAACCATATCCTTCACCACCAACTCCCCCACCCAGAGCTTTTAATAAATTCCATTGCGGCCGGCCGCCCATCACAAAGTAAAAGTGAATTGCGGAAACAATAGTAAACCAAATACCAAGCTCGCTCCGCCAACTCCAGGGAAGCTTTAACGGGGTGGAAACTGCTTTTGGTTTCCATAACTTCATTACCGGACCAATAAGTAAAGTAAGGAACAGTAAAATATAGGAAACGCGGGCAAAAGAAGTGGACCAGCGGATATCCAAAAAATAGTTAAAGGAAAAGGCCAAGGCAAGAGAAAAAACTCCAACTAGAAAATGCTGAACAAATGTGTTTCTTGCATCCATAACTTTACCTGTAAGTTTATTATATTACATAAAATTGTATAGAAGACAACATTTTCTTTCCACAGTTTTTAGAAATAACCAGCAAAGTATCGAAAACACAAACAGGAAAAAAAGTTTGCCCCAGCAATTGACGATGAGATTATGGATTTGCCACAAATGAAGCTCTTCCAGTTCAAAGATACAGAAGGAAATACAAATAACCCCAAAAAACCCTGTAAGAACAGCTTTAAAGAGTTTAACTCCTGTAATCGCTAAAATTACCACAGAACTAAAGGAAAAACGAGGCAGTGGATTCACTATTTAAACATGAATACACACTTTAAACAAACCGACCTAAATCTTTATTAATCTCTAAACTTTTTAAGGAGAAAGATTAGTAAACAGGATAGAAAAAAGGGTAGGGCAAGGAAATAAAGAATAATAAAAGTAAAAGATATAATAGCAATAATGAAACCAATTAGAGATGGCGAACTTTTTAAAGCGGCGTAAACAAACATACCCACATAAAAAGGAAACCAAAGAATGTAAGCACTAAAAAGATTCAACACCGTATCGAAAACCGGAACCCTAATAAACCTACAACCGGGCTTCTTTTGCAAAACTTCCGCCGCCGTAGGTGAACCAAAAATACCCATCGGGAAG
>CAYVIL010000060.1:0-1978 GCA_964451675.1 uncultured Candidatus Saccharibacteria bacterium | reverse complement strand
GGAGTAGGGGATTCTAAAATTGTAAGAACTTCGCCTAAAAATTCCAAAAATCCATTTTCATTTTCTTCCACTTCTATCCAGTGCGGGGTAGAAACGTATGATAATGACCCATCTGAGTCTCTTGCTGTACCGTGAGGGTAGAAGTAGATTAGACCCAATTTGCTAATTGGTGAAAGCTCCAAAGAATTTCTTGCGGGATTTTTTAAAGCATACGAATAAGCATGTAGCTGTTTTCCGTATAGTTGTTTATTATCCTCCTTTGGTTTGCCTGTTTTGTAGTCAATAACACCGTAGGATCCGTCGTCAAACTCCACCACCGTATCAAACCGCCCGCTGATGTAGCAGGTATCTTTATGCCCCGGGAGTTTGGTTGGTTTTGATTTGATGTACTCCTCACCGTAGCGAACAGTTCCGGGTGGTAACTCTATATTGAATTCCTCTGTGCGAGTATCCTCGTACTCGTATTTAAGCAGGTCTGCTATTTTAGTGAAAATACCGGGTAGTGGAATAGACGGCTGCCGGATATTGTGCACAACGTCTAAGTAAAAACACCTCTTACAACCGTTGTAGAGAAAAGATAAACTGGAAGGTCGGATTTTGTGGTTCATTATCTTATTTCTAATGTTAGTGTAGCCTATCATCGTCAACTCTATTAGCACTAAATGCGTTGTTAATTGCTGCAGCTAATTCTTCCTCATTTTTGTAGTCTTCTGGTGTAAAGGGTTGCCATGAGTCATCGTTGCCGATATCATTTGTTGCTCTAATACTGTGGATAGTTGCTCCTTCAATATCAGCCGCAATGCCACGGTCAACCAGTTTTTTAACCTTGTTGAAATCTATAGCTAATTACCACCTTTCTTATTCATTTTTCCTAAAGCGTCGTGCTGGAAATAGGTGCCGCACTAGGCGAGACACTAGCTGTTGAAGTATATGTGCTTGTGCTTAGATACGGTGCCCAATAATCGTTTTCTGTAACAATTTCCTTTGGTGGCTCATCAATATTCCACTCACAGACCTGTTTTTTCCATTCACAATATTCCTCCTCTTCTGTACATATTTCCGAGTCATTGCAAGCTAAATTTGCTGCTAAAGACGCACCAGCAATTACTACCGCTCCGGTTTTTTTTAATTTTTTCGTGTTTTTTAATCATCTTGGAGATCCTTGTCGGTGAATGAATAACTGCAGGAGCAACACCTGTATGTATTTACTGGAATTTGATTTTTCTCTCCTGCAGCGCCAACACCGCGTTTCATGCGCTCCACACCAATATTTGCGCAATCGGGGCAACGGATTTGGAATATTTCTAGATTCATTTCGTTTAATATGTTTCGCAACTCTTTTTGTTCCTCTACTGATAACTTTTGATTAAGGCCCCAAAGCTGTTCGCGGGATTCATATTTCCCTGACCAACTGGTTTTTGTTACACCCTGACGAACTAGTATAGGCATGTGTTTCACCTTTTGCGCACCAGCTAGTATACCGCCCAATGCGCGACCGTACCTTCCTAGTACCTTACCAAATTGACTGGTGCTTATTAGTTTTTGTTCTGGATTACCGAGCGCAAATTTATAGGCACGCAAAAGCTCGCGCGAGGTGCTGCGAAGCTCTTTTTCTGTAGGTATTTTTTTTGTCATAACTACCTTATGGTAACAGCTGTGCTAGTAGTTGTCAATGTTTAGGCGGTTGAGCTAGTTATCTTTAGGTGTTATCATCAAGCTAATTAGTTGAAAGTAGGTGATAAATATGCCAGTTAGCGGTAAAAAATACAGCTTTAACAAAGAGAACGTTGACAGGGCCCCTAATGAAGCGGGAGTTTATGGTCTCTTCGATGGGAACACTGTTATTTATTATGGTCGTGCCAGAGGTGTGAAAACTACGATACGCACGCGGCTCAAGGATCATTACGCAGGCAGAGAGGGCTTGTGTACTAAGCGAGCAAGCGCTTATAAGAGGGAAGTGACTTCGTCACCTGTCCGC
>CAYVIL010000059.1:0-2138 GCA_964451675.1 uncultured Candidatus Saccharibacteria bacterium | reverse complement strand
AAAGATTCCCTCTTTTCTAAGCTGTAGTTCCAAATTATAAAATCTAAAGGCTATGGGTTCTATGAACCATTGCTTTTTGAATTTTGTTGGGGGAATAGGGGTTGATAAACGCAATGCGTTTATTAGCGCTGTTCTTACAGGAATTTTGAATTATGTTTGTTTTAGTAAATTTGCCAGCTCGTTTTTCAATCGGGGTAAGAGGTTTTCTTTTTCTGATTTATGCAGGAAGGCTCCTAGGTCTTGTTTTAATTTTTTTTCATCGAAAATTTCCACCCGCTTTATTACTGTTTCTTTGTTGACGTTTTTTTCAAAATCTGGATAAAGTCTCATTTTTTCTTTTACAAGTTCCCATTTTAAAGAAACCCCTTTGTACAGAAGATAGTAAACATCATAAAAATCCCTCCCTTTTGTTTTTTCTCTGGTAAGAATAGCCCGTATCTTTTCGGCGAGAATTTCTTCCCAGGTTAGGTGCAAAACCAAAGGCGAACCGACAACGGGTAAATCCGTCTTGAGAAGTGTTTTTACGGGCTTTTGAATGGGCTTTTCTCTTAGTGAATATTCCAAGGCAACGGTTAGAGGATATTTTCTTTCTTCCGCTGTCCAATAAAGCGTGCCCTTTAATGATTCTTTCCTTTCTTCTGGGGTGGCTTTAAATTCTAAGTCAGGAATTTCTGAGCCAATACTTTTTACAACGTTTTGGGTGGTTTCGAGTAAGGGCTCTTGGGGTAACTCAGCAGTAAAGTCCAAGTCCATGGAAAACCGCGGAGCGGGAAAAAGCAAATGGATTGCCGTCCCGCCTTTAAAGTAGATTTCTTGCGATGCTTTTTTCTGGTAAAGCTCTTTCAAAAAGACAACTTGAATATATTCGCGTATAATTGCGTTTTCGTTTACACCTGTTTTTTTGGAGATGTTTTTAATTTGTTCTTCTGTAATCATAGGTTCAGTTCTTTTTTTGATTTATGGTAGGCAGGAAGTTCAATCTTTTCAGAAAATTTTTCAAATTTTTCTCTGTCAATGACTTCCAGGGTAAACTCATCGAAGTTGTAACTTGCTTTTCCCAGGCTGGCAAAGAATATCGCGTCCACTAGGGCTTTTTCGGGAGTTGCAATTAAGGCACTATTCTCCTTTTTGTATCCCCAATAATACTTTCTATTAATGTGGGCGTAACTGAAAGTTTGATTTTCAAAAGTTAAACTTTTTGTGGGATTTGTAGTTACAGATGTTGTTTCGTAAGGTGTTTGCACCATAATGCCGTATAAATTTAGGGCGGAAGCAAGTGAGACATAGGAGGGCTGGTAAAGATGATTTGCCAGTTCAAAATTAGAGGGTTGTTCTTTCCCAACCAAGATGTAGAGGCCCCTTTTTGCTCTCTTGAGAACATTTTTGCTTATTAGCTCCTCAACTTTTTTGTATGCTGTGTTATCTTTTTCTATTTCTAAGAGGTTCTTTATTTCTGCAGTTGAAAATACTGATTTTCGTGATGCTTGCAGTATTTGTAAAGCTTTAATTGTTTTCATGGTATTTAATACTTTCTGTATAATACTATACAGGAAGTATAATCTATGTCAAGTTTAAAAATAATTGTTGTGGGGATGGGTTAGTCTAAAGCAATTCTTTAGATAGCGCTGTTCTAACGTGGTTTTGTAGTTTAGGTTTTGTATAATCAGCTTTATTGTGCTATCGTATCGGTAAGAAGTCTTCAAGAATTATGGAAGTTGTCAAAGAATTTTTAAACCCCAGTTGGAAGAAGATAATGCTTACATTAGTTATCGGTGCTCTTTTTGTTTACATAATGACTTGCTTCCCGATGGGTATTTTTGGTTCACCTACGGCGGCGGAAGTTTTGCAAAAGAAGAAGGTTGGGGAATGCGGGCAATTTGTATGACTACTCGCGTAGCAGTAACCGGACGTACTGTGTCTCCACCACTTTTTAACTGCATCGCTATTCTCGGCCCTGAAGAGGCAACAGCTCGTTTAAATTCCGCACGTTATTTACTGTAGTAACAACGCTCGTAAAGGTATTACCTTTGATAAAAAGCCACCCTATGCGCTTGAACCAGGAAAAAAGATCAAATCCCAGCCAGGAGAATAGAACCCCGAATGAATCTCTACGAGATCGTACGGGGCAGGTTTGGAAG
>CAYVIL010000058.1:1223-2541 GCA_964451675.1 uncultured Candidatus Saccharibacteria bacterium | reverse complement strand
ACACCGCAAGGAATATTTGGTTCACAAAACCCAATCAACAGTCTAAAACAAGCTTATGGAAAATTTACAAAAAACATCCACGCTGTAGAAACAGGGCTTTCTGCCGACCCAATAGCTTTGCAAATGATACCGGAACTGGACAACTTAGCCTTTATTTCCAACAGCGACGCCCATTGCGGCCGGTTAAACAGACTAGGACGCGAATTTACTCAACTAAATGTGGCAGATTTAAGTTACAAATCAATAATTTCCTCAATCCGCAGCAACAAAGTCAGCTACACCACAGAATTCCCAATGACTGAAGGCCGCTATTTTTTAACCGGCCACAGAGAAAGAAAAAACCACCCCGGCTGGTGCTGCTTTTCCCCCCGACATGTGCCGGAAAGTAAACTTTGCCCAATCTGCAATAAGCCGCTGACAATCGGGGTACTTGACCGTGTGCTTAAAGTACGGGATGCGCAAAAAGGAAGTGAACGTAAGTGGGGTAAAAATTACGGCGCGCAAAGAAGCTTCAAAAAGCTGGTACCGTTAGTGGAAGTTGTTGCCCATGCTTTAGATATTAAAACAAGCAGATCAAAAACAGTAACAGAAGAATATAAAAAAATCATTTCCGAATTTGGTACAGAGGCAAAACTGTGGGAAACAGAAAACCTAAAAATAGAAGAAAAGCTGCAAGAGAAAGTGGACAAAAAAGTACTAATCAATATTCTAGAAGTAAGTAACAGCAACTTTTGCTTCGAGCCACCGGGATTTGACGGTGCTTACGGCCAATTAAAAATTGGCAAAGATATTGATTTCTGGGATATTTGTGAGGTCCACATACCTGCAGGAAATAATAGGAATAGACAAGTTGGTTTGTTTTAAAGCAGAAAAACATAAAAAACAGGTCTAGCCCACAATTGGATTTACTGTATATTTGACGGAGAACCGCCAGAGCTGTAAGCTAGAAAAAGCTGAACATTCTTGTCGAAATCCGGAGGAGACTTTGCCACAATCGCAAAAGGAGGAGGGCAATGAAGCTGAAACAAAGAATAATCTTTTTTCTTGCAGAAGATGATGTTGCACATACAGAAAGAGATTTTGACCTGGGTTTGGAACCTGACGAAGCTGTAATTCTGACTTTGACACCGGATGCACTGCTCACTGCACTTGCGAAAGTTTCCCTTAATGGATCGGGGGAAATCAATTTTACTGTAATGTGGGAAAAGCTGGACGCAGGTGGCAACTCCATTGAGGAAATCTGCCCTGAAAGAGAAAACTATCGGGCAGCAAAAAGTCATCTGCGGCTATTCCGGGATGGGCAAATCTCCTGGCCACA
>CAYVIL010000058.1:0-1123 GCA_964451675.1 uncultured Candidatus Saccharibacteria bacterium | reverse complement strand
TAAGAATGGAGAAAGAGAATTCAGTGATCTCAAATTCCAAACCAGTAAAATACTACGGGGACTCGGCTCTAGTCCTTTTAATGTATTCCTGTAGGAAAGTAACAGCAGCACCCGCTTAAAGTTAAATAACTCTTCAAAGTTAATAACTTTAGGCGGTTTTTTATCTGTAAATCAATTGCTAAAGGACTGTGAATATGATAGAATTATCGGGTACTATGGACCCATAAACACGGAGCAAAAGGAGGGATAATGAAGTTCTTGCGTGTAATCACTAGTACTTCCTGGCGCATCGTGGACGAAATTCTCATATGTGCTGCAGAGCAGCTCACTTCAGCAGGAAAATATTGAGTTGCCATCAATCCGTGATCTACCAGAACTTAACTCTTCTAAGCTGAGAAGAGCACTGGAAAACTACGATGCCAACATTTCAGCAATTGTTTCTGACAGAGTCACTGTCAGTGTTATCTGGCTGCATCTAGAAGATAAACGGCTTAAACAAATTACGTGTAAAGCCGGCGACCAGATCTACACAACTGTAGAAAAACTTGCCGGTTTCCTGGAAGGTGAGGTTTCTTTATATCTGCGCCCCGGTTACACTGGCAACCATTCACGCAGCAGCCTAGAAAATTGGACAGTAAGGAGGAAGCAATGCCGAGGTTTGAACGCACTATTACAGTACTACCCTGGGACCCGGACGAAGAATGGCCCTCACCGGAAGCTTCAGCAATTGTAAAATCTACAAAGTTTTTTACAGTAAAGAAGGTTGAAAATTTGCCTGATCTCGACACAGAAGTACTCCTGCAGGTAATGAAAGTACTAAGACCGCCTTTGCCTAATTTGGAAGAAATGTTCCCTCCGGAAACTGCTATAGCTGTTGTTACTGTATGGACACAGCTTACAGAGACCGGGGCAACGTATATGGAAGTTGTTAAACAGGAAGACGCGCTGTTCACAACAGTAGGGAAGCTCACACACTTCCTAGCCGGGGAAAGTGGATTCAAAGATTTGCATGAAGAAGTAACAAAGAATCCCTTAGCACTTTTAATCACAAAGCACATACAGTTTGCTTAGCACAGTTTGCATCCGCTTAAGGTCAACGACGGTACGTCGTTACATGACTTTA
>CAYVIL010000057.1:0-2632 GCA_964451675.1 uncultured Candidatus Saccharibacteria bacterium | reverse complement strand
ACCATGCCTACCTGTTTGGCTGGGGCAAAGACAAGTTTTTCGCACTGTTACTGGCCGGCAGTGGATTAGCTATATGGGCACTTGCGCTGGACTGGCAACATACAATTTTATCGTTGGTGTTCTTAGAAGTACTCTGCTTACTGACATACATATACACCCGCCTCATCGGGAGAGGAACGATTACGGGAATCTTAGACAGCCTTACCAATATACCGGAATGGGGACCGTTCGGCGGAACAGGTTACCTAGTAATGATCCGCGACAAAGAAACAGGTGAAATACAAACAGTACGCACTAATGCAGACACCTTCCAGGAACTGCAACTAAGAAAGAAGGTACTAATAAAACGAATTCCCATTACTGTAACTGTCTGGGAATCGGTGCTTTCGGGCAACAGCAGTTTCGTTCCGTGGGCACACAAAGTAGAAATACAGGACTAGCAAAGACCGACCGGAGTTATCTAAGTAAGAAGCTCCGGTCTTATTTTTTTTGAGCCACGTTACAGCGAAGAAAAATCAAACCAGTGGATATAGTAAGGATACTTAGGTTCAATACCTAGTGCACCGCGAGCCCTAGCAAAAATGTAATAAACAATGTCGAAGACAGGAAGCTTGTTATCGCGTAAAAACTTCTCTTTATAAATCCTAAAAATCTGCGGCCAACCAAGCATGTGCGGAAAACAAGCAGCACCTCTTGGCAGAGTAACCTGTTCCTCCAACTTTTTCATTACCCCCAATAACATTTTTAAGGAGCTCTCCCAACCGTACTTACTGCTCTGTTCCCAAACTGAATCCCAATCTACACAATCATCATCCAGCAACTTTTTGAGGTACCAAAAATCCAAGAAGGTAATATACCGCCGTTCAAAAAGAATATGTGCACAGTTAAGTAAAAAATCAACCGTGTAGCTGGGAATAGTTACTGTGTAACCAAAATAGTTAACCTGCTGGGTACTCTTTTTCACCAATTCCAAATCCAAATATTTAAAACCTTGCCAGTAAAAATTATCGTGCAAGTCCAACCGCAACATATCTTCACGTTTATAGTTTTTTTGGTGCTTATTTTGTTTTCCGGGGTGCTGACTTTTCTGTAATTCAATATCTACTGAAGCAACATCATCTACCAGTAAGTCTAAATCAAAAGTAACATAGGGAATAAATTTGTAAGTTTTAACCAGCAAAGCTTGGGGAAGGTCGGCTTTAAAATACCCTATTGTACGCTGTGTTTTACCTTCTTCCTCTTTTGCCGTTTTAGTCAGAGCAATCAGATCAGCGTGAACAGAACTACCCAGCTGGTGAAAATATTTAGGAAAAATCCTGGCAATAAAGTGAAAGAGAATTCTATTATGGGAAAGGAATTTTAAAAAACCAATCCACGTATTCCTATCCATAGAGTTTAACTCCGCAATTGCCTGCTTAACACTACGTTTGTAAAAAAAGTTTAATAACAGTTTGTTATACATGATCAATTTTTCCAGGCGGCACCCCGAAGAAACAAACAAGCCGCACTACAACTTAGATAACATCATTCCCGCCACTATCCCAACACCTTCAAATAACTTCAACACAAAAATCCCAACATATTTAAAAGGCGATTTAAACAAATAGCGCCAATTATTAAAGAGAGAATACCGGAAAATAGGGTTGCGCCGCGCTTTTTCGCCTTTCCCGCTGGCCAAAAACTTCTCAATATTCTTACCGTAATACATTTTTTTGCGCACAGTATCCAGCAAGCCAATCTTTCCAAGCTGGTGGTTGATAAATACCTTACAACGACCATAGGAATAGCCAGCTTTCCTCATCCTATCAAATAAATCCCAATCCTCACCTGCATACATATCTTCATCATAACCTCCAACAGAAACGAAAGCTTCCCGGTTGTAAAACCAGGGCGCTTCTACAGTATCATCTCCCAAATAAAAACTGCGCTCTAACGCTTTAACTTCCGCCCAGTACCCTTCGCCAATATGCCTCTCCGGTATAATTACCATTTGCCAGCCATTCTCTTCAGCACAGCAGACACAATCTGAAACAACAGATTTTGTCAACCGGGCATCTGCATCCAAAAACAAAACATAATCACCATTTGCCTTCTTAGCACCAAAATTCTTCTGGCTGCTGCGCTCCGGACCTTGTTCATAAACCTGAACCCCCATGCGATTAGCAATTTCTCGTGTACTGTCTGTGGAGTAATTGTCAATAACAATTATTTCAACAGAATCGTAGTCCTGATCTAAGCAGGATTTAATACAAGCTCCGATATGGTCTTCTTCGTTTTTTGTCGGGATGATAATTGAAACAGAGTTATTACTCATAATAAAGGATTGCAGACTGTATTTTTTGCAGGCAGATCTGGCAACGAACTGAATCACGCAGCCGACGCACAACAATAATTAAGTTTACCTAAACTCTTTTCGTCGGCGAGTGCTTAGGCGCGGTCAGATAAATGCAAAGATAGCAAAACCGACGCCGTCAGTTCGTGACAGAATCTACCGCAAAAAAGGAAATAACGTCAAAGCATACCCCTTGCCACATACCACTCTACCGTGCGCCTAATCCCCTCATCCAGATCTACAGTTGGATTATAGCCCAACTCCTCCTTTGCCTTACTACAATCATAAACATTTCTGCTA
>CAYVIL010000056.1:0-2927 GCA_964451675.1 uncultured Candidatus Saccharibacteria bacterium | reverse complement strand
GCGGACGTGGCGGAACTGGCAGACGCGCAGCCTTGAGGAGGCTGTCCTGTAACAGGGGTGGAGGTTCGAGTCCTCTCGTCCGCACCATAGTACAAACGTGGACGTTTCGGGTGGTTAATCTGCTACAATTACCCCAATGAAAGTTATATACTCCATCGGTGCTGGTTTTGCAGGGCATGGTATTGGTTACACAGCTTTTAAAGCCTGTGAACAAATCAATAAACACAACTCTCTCTACAACGTTTTTGCCTCTTATACAAAAAAACAGGGCAGTATACCAAAGGGTAAAATTAAAACACTTAAAGCACTGGGTAACGGTTTAAGGTACCTAGCGTTTTTGGATTCAACCGGCTATGGTTACTTGGTTCACGATGCTTTATTTGATTTCTGGGTTTCTCAGAAATTGAAAGGTATGGAAACATCCAAAATTGATATTTTCCACGGTTGGAATAATCACTCCCTTGACTCGTTTAGAACTGCTAAAAAACACAACATTGTTACTGTTGTTGAACGTGCTTCAGCTCACCCTAGAGCAAAACAGGCAATATTAAATAAAGAGTGTAAAACATTAAGCTTACAGCCGCCTTCAGTGACAGGAGGGCAAATGAAAAGGAGTTTGCGCGAGCTGGACGAAGCAGATTACATTGTGGTTCCCTCAGCCTTTGCTTACCAGACACATGTAGACTATGGTATTCCAAAAAATAAATTAGCTATGATTCCTTTCGGGGTAAATCTGGAAAAGTTTGGATCAGTAAATAATAAACATGATGCAACAGACCATAAATTTATAGTGCTGTTCGTAGGTCAAGTATCGGTGCGTAAAGGTGCGCACTATTTACTTAAAGCATGGAAGACATTGGATTTAAAAAATGCGGAACTCTGGCTTGTTGGTAAGGTAAACAAACAATTTAAAACTTTAGATATCTACTCAACGAGCCGAAAACTAGAAACTGTAAAGTTATTAGGATTTAGAAAAGATGTTCCAGAAATAATGAACAAAGCTTCTTTGTTTGTATTACCCTCACTATCAGAAGGGAGTGCTTTAGTTACTTACGAAGCTATGGCAGCCGGCTTACCTGTGATCACTACCTTTAATGCCGGGTCTGTTGTTGAAGATACAGAAAGTGGATTTATAGTTCCTGTCGGTGATGTAGAATTATTGGCAGAGAAGATAAAATATTTTCGCGATAAACCCCGTGAGATTGGAAGGATGGGTAATATAGCACGTGAAAAAGTAGCCAAGTACACTTGGGACAGATACGGAAATGAACTAACTGCCTTTTACAAAAAAATTGCAGAAAAAAAGCGACAATAGGTCTGTGACTCAATGTCACTAACCCAAAATCGCTTGCTTCCAAGGATCACGTGCATATATCGAGATCAACCAGGTGGCTCATCGAGCCCACAGGTTTGACTTCTAGGACTTCTCCACCGTAAAGGGCGCTCGCCACCGCGTCTTTCAGATGCGTACCGTTTAAATGCAGAAGAACAAGGTGTTTGGACGGGTAAACTTCAATAAACGATCCCTCTTTCTCCAACACAGCTACCTTCTTGTAACGGTTCCACCGCTTGCTTCGCACCGCGAGCTGGATTTTCCGCTGGCAAAGATCATCGTAAATCAGAGCAATTTCAACACTACGTGGAGTGCTGAATATAATTTCCTTGTCAAAAATCTGCACTGTAAATCTTCTTGGCTTTTGCGTCAAAACAAAAGCGACTGAGAAACAGACAACCAAGAACGGAGTTACTGCGAAAGGAGATACCTCAATGTTACCGTAGATTACTACAGCTAATACAATATTAGCGACAACAAGAGCAAATCCTAATTCAAGGGCAACAGAACCTACAATATCGAATTTATCCCTGTTGATCATCAGTTGCCTCTCCTTTGTGTACTATTTGAATCGACCCTGGTTTCGTGCTCAGATCAATAGTTATGCTGTCTCCTGGGTAGACAGAACCTCCGTAAGGGTGCATGGGACGTTGTGGGTCGATTACCATAATTCCCTGCGCAGGCTGCAGCCTTAACTGTGTATTTCCATCTAAAAAAAATTCTCCCAAGTAACGCACCACTTCTGTACCTGGTGCGAGAGCATACAGCTCCGCTGTTTGGGTTTCATTATTCGCTGCTGAAATAAGAACTGTCTGCGGAGGATATACTTGTATAAATATCGGCTCAGAAAAGAAGTAAGCGTCAAGCACAAATTCGGAATACGTCTTTTCCTCAGTCATCTAGTCTTCTCCTTTTACTGATCTACCAGACCATCACAATTTTACATCCCCCCAATTTATAAGTCAAAAAGATTTTGCTTAAGCAACCTGTTAAAATAACTAAGATGGATAATCAGCTGCCGCAAGTTACTATAACAATCGCAACCTACAACGCAGAAAAAACTATCGAAGAAGTTTTGCAAAGTATTGAAATGCAAACTTATCCGCAGGATAGAATTGAAGTTATTGTAGTTGATGACGGCTCTACAGACAGCACAGTTGAAATTTTAAAGCAGTTTCCAGTTAAACTAATTGAACAGGAGAATCAAGGAACGGCAAAAGCGCACACCCGAGGGCTTAAACAATCAGCTGGAAAATACATTTTTGTTCTTTCCCATGATACTTACGCTGCTACAGACTGGGTGGAAAGAACTGTAAAAAGTTTTGAAAAAGACTCCAATTTAGCTATTGTCCAAGGCCCTGTCCAGAAAAAGCCGTCAAATAGGGTTAAACAGAGCGAGGCTCTGTTTCCTGACCGTAATAATGGGATTACTCACTGCACTACTTTTAGTAACTTTAACCGCAGTTTTCCTACTGTTGCAATTGCTTACAAGGCGGCGGCTTTGGATAAGGTTGGTAGATATTATCGAGAAGATTTGTCCCGCTACGGTGATGATAGCGAGTTGGCTTACAGAATACTTGGAGCTGGTTACGAA
>CAYVIL010000055.1:0-3086 GCA_964451675.1 uncultured Candidatus Saccharibacteria bacterium | reverse complement strand
AAGAATACTCAATCCAGCGGGCAGGGTTAATTCCTTTTTTAATATTTTTTTCGTACCAGTCGTAAACACGCGGCAGAGATACAGTAAGGTGGGCAAGAGAAGATAAAAATAAAAATCCGGCAACCATTGCACCAACAGGGAGCGAAGCAATTTCATTAAGAACAGGAACAAGTTTTCCAATCTGCGGATTAAATTCAACAAAACTTGTTGTTAAAGGAAGTTTAAAATCGGTACTTAAATTAAGCATCAGCACAGCCTGCACAAAATGGAGAAGAGCCATTATAAAATTGAACCGGCGAAGTCCTCTATAATTAGACATTTTAATTTCATCTAAGTATACTATAAATGAAGAAAAATAAGTAAATAAAGCTGTCCGCGTCAGAGGCTGGACTTATACTTCCTGTCTTTCGTAGTAGAGGAGAGAACACCTCAAAAGCCTACTTATCTTCTCAACAATTTGAACAGGGACTAAAAACGAAGAAAGACAAACTTTAATTCTGCGCAGCATCAAACACCTCCTGAAGAGCTAGGGCCTCTTTAATATCAGTGACATCGGAAACAAAAACGCCTGCGCCTCCCTGCATACACATCTCCGCGGGTGAAACAACTCTGAATACCTTTCCCGGAGGAACCCAAAACCCAGCTCTGCCGGCTCCACTATCAGCGCAGTTCATTCGTAAACAACCTACAAGCTGCCTCAACTCCCAATTGTAAACAACAGCGTAATCAGGAACTTCAAAATTCTCGTCAGTAGGAGAGTAAAGAGTAATTGGATCACCAATGAAAATTGGTTCCCCGCACCAGGCACAAAGAATAGTCATCGCCTCCAAACAGTCCCAACAGTAACTGGTTTTACCATCTTTAACTGGCAGCTCGAGAAAACACTCACCACCAAATGCTTTCAAATGCACCTTTGTACGCGTGGTATGACCGCATTTAGCTTCAACTTGTTGACTACGAAAACCCTGATAAAGTGCGCGCAATCTTCCAAAGCTCATTTTCTCACCTCTCCTAGCTATCTCCTAATCAAAAGCGGGTGGAGCTAACTTACTAACTACACCTAGAAATACCCCAGAATAGCCGTTACCATGATACCATAGAAGAAATGTACAAAAGAATAATACAAGAATGGTCGGGGGATCGGAATCTCGACCAGAAAGTAATCACTCTGTTTGAAAAAGTCCGCGATATACCATACGGCCAAATCGGCTCTAGCAACCCACAAGATGTATACACGCAAAATAAAGGAACCTGCTCTGGCAAACATACCTTATTAAAAAATCTCTACGAAGAGCTAGACATTCCAACTAAAAGCTTTGTAATTAGGCATCATTTCAACGATTTAGACATTGATTATCCCCCAGATGTAAAAGAGATACTTAAAAAAACACGCATTGCCGATTTCCACAACTTTCTAAAAATTAAACGGAAGAACAAATGGATAATGGTAGATGCTACTTGGGATAAACCGCTCAAAAAATACGGCTTTCCGGTAACTGAAAACTGGGATGGTAAATCAAACACAGAAATATGTGTAGCAGTAGGGGAGAGCATTTTCGAAACTACCAGCCCAAACGCTGATAAATCTAAATACTTAAAAACAATTCCCAAACAGGTTAGAAGGGAGCGGAAAATATTTTTAAAAAAATTAAACCGCTGGCTGGAGAAAATCCGAGAGTAATAGAACTCTAAAAAACCATACCCGTCTAAGTAAAAAATAATGGGCAACCTTCAAATCATTTGCTCACCAAAATACATAAATTACGATTTCGGTCCAGACCACCCTTTTTGGGCAGAGCGTGCACAAGTTTTTCTAAACAAAATAAAAAATAAGAACTTTGAATACAAAATATTAGAACCACCGAAGGGCACAGATGAGGAAATTTTGCTGGTACACACTCCAAACTACCTAAAAGATGTAAAAAATAAAGCAGCTATTAACACTATGCTCACCCCAGATACACCAATGAGCACCGCAGTGCTGAATGCTGCCTATTATTCTGTGGGCGGCTCAATCCTAGCCGCCAGGCAAGCACTAAAAGGTAATAAAGCTGTTAACCTTCTGGGTGGGTTACACCATGCTGGCCCAAACTACGGGGGTGGATTCTGTATTTTTGCTGATCATGCTATAGCTATCCGTAAATTACAACAAGAGTCAATAATAAAAAAAGCAATAATATTTGACCTTGATGCGCACGCTGGAAATGGTACCCAAGAAATTTTTTACGAAGACCCCAATGTGTTCAACATCTCCTTACACCAAGACCCGCGAACTTTATACCCTGGAACAGGATTTAAATACCAAACCGGTAGTGGGGCAGGGGAGGGGTACAATCTTAATGTTCCTTTGCCAGCGAACACCGCTGGAAACCGATTTCTAAAAGAATTAGACAAAGTGCTACAGCTACGCGAAGATTTCCAGCCCGATTTGACAGTTCTAATTTTAGGTGCAGATACGTATAAAGGGGATCCATTAACTAACTTACAACTAGATAAAGAAGATTACTGTAAAATTGGATCCAGATTCCGGAGTTTTGAAAACCTTGCTGTCTTTTTTGCTGGCGGCTACTCCAAAAAAACGCCTGATCTGTGGCTAAACTTTATAAACGGATTAACAAACGAAGTGTTTAAAAACAATGAGTAAGAATACAATAGCGTTCATAACAGTCGGGGCTTTACTTGCAATAAGCTGTTTGATTTTTCTGGTCAAAAATTACACAATGAAGACGGAAAATACTCAAAAGCTACAGCAAACAATGGAAAACAATTCTAAACAAATTCAATTACCCATTCCCAATAAAAAAGGAGATGTTTCAGTGCAGGAAGCCATTCAAAACAGGAGATCAGTACGTAATTTTAAATCTGAACCTCTAAGTTTACAGGAAGTATCCCAAATACTTTGGGCAGGTCAAGGAGTTACTAACCAAACCACAGGTTACCGCGCTGCACCGTCCGCAGGCGCTCTTTATCCACTAGAGATATACATAGCAGTAACCAGCAGTGGTGTCCATAATCTAGAAACAGGGGTTTACCACTACCTACCTAAAACGCATACTTTAGAAATAATCTCAAAACAATACACAGCA
>CAYVIL010000054.1:0-3107 GCA_964451675.1 uncultured Candidatus Saccharibacteria bacterium | reverse complement strand
AAAAACCGAAAACTATATTAAGCAGATTGCAATAGGTGAGAAATGAAATATTTTCTGGAGTCAGGTAATGGTTTGCTCTGGCTGGCTATAAAATAGGGGGCTGATAAAAATGAAGGTGATTGAAAAAGAATTTCATAAATTGAAAGACAACAAAGTTTTTGCATTAGTTGCCTTGAAAGGCAAGCGTGGGGACAAACTTGATCTAAGTTCGGAAGGAATTACTGGCCATGTTCTGTTTTTTCACGAAACGCCCAAGACAATGCGTGGCTGTTCTTACTGTGAAGAAGAAAATAAAATTGAATTAGGTGGTTTAGAGAAGGAAACAGACAGGACATTGTACCTGGTAGTTGACAGCATTTTCAAAAATGCGTGTGGTGGTGGGTATGAGGGATAATAAAAAAGATATAATAAAGAAAGAATTATGTATAAATAAAATTAATAAAGAAGATAATAAAATAAGCCGGGAAGACTATGAACCCACACACTCACAATTTCACAAAAGTGTCACAAACTTATTTGATACACTGGCTGAAATTTACAAAGACAACAAGCGACAGGAATATTCTATTAACAGTTTCAAGTCTTCGCTTGCATTGTATGTTGGCTTTCACGAGAGGAATGTGGGGCCCAGGTTTAATCTTCTGGCAAGCTTGGGGATTATAAAAATACAAAAAACAAAGGACAGAAACCGTAAAGACGCTGTTTTTTTGAACATAGAAAAGCTGTTGGAATACTCTTTTGATAAAGAAGTTTATGAAATCTGGAAAGAAAAACAAACGGAGGAATCAAAATGAATTATGAAAAACTAATGGCTGTCCTGGAAACAGATTCAGAAGACGGCCTAATGGAGTTGGCGGCAGAGCGAATTAAGGAGCTTAATTCTGAAAATGCCGGAAAACAAAAAGTAATTGATGGCTTGGAAACAAAACTTGCTGTCGAAGAAGAAAAGAAGAGGCTCTTGGAAGAGCAGCGAGAGCTAAAGAAAGAAATTGCTCAAAGGAAGGCAGAGTCTGCTGAGCTGGGAGAGAAAGAAGCTGCTTTAAGGCAAGAATTGCAGGGCCTGCAGGTTCACAGACAAAAGCTTGTGCAAGCAGACTCTCCAGACTCAGAAATAGGAAAACTAAAACTGGCTCGCATGAACATCTACCAACTTGCACACAACCTAACTGAGGACAACAACCCAAGATTTATAGCAGGGATTAACAGGAATCCGATTTTAGTTGATACCATCACTCCAAGGAAAAGACTTTGCAACGATGGCATGGATCCAGTCATTGATGAGCTCAAACAGAAAAGAATGCGGCTCTATGAAGACTCAAGAAAAAAATAAGGCAAAAAAGTTGCGAGGGCCCCTATAATGACGGGAAAAAAAGAAGTGGAAGAAAGACGCTTAAAAGTCAAGCAATTATGCATAGAAGGCCTTTCCACTCAAGAAATAGCACGCTTGCTGAAAATTTCGTTACGTACAATTCAACTTGACAGAAAAAAAATAAATCAGGGCTTGTTTGAGGACTTAAAAGGAAATTCTGTCGAGAGAATTCTTGCCGATTTTCTTTTAAGGTATGATAACATTTACAAAGAAGCCAGAAAAACATATCGAGATACTTCAAACGATAACGCAAAAATTGGGGCCTTACGAATAATGGCACAGCAGGAAAGGGACAAGTTACAAGCACTACAGTCTCTCGGCTTTTTGGATAGAGCAGCTGACTTAGTGGGTTTCAATGGGGAAAAACCTATTTCCGTGCAAAGGATTATTGAAATTGCCAGAAAAGTGAAGGCTAAAAAACAAGATCAATCAAATAATGTTAGTTTTTAGGCGGTGGCGGCATTGGCCAGTCTTTCTCTATTCCCTCGCTGACTATTTTCCTTACTTCAGATTCTTCAACGCCGTAGCGATCTGCAATTATTACATATGCTTCCTGCTGCCTGTTGCCATAATCCGGATCACTGAAAGGAATTGAATCCTGGTACTCTACAAGATTGTAGTAGATTTCTTTCTTCTGTTCTTCTGAAAGGCCTTCCTTAACAGGCCCTGCATCGGGCGATGCAGTATCTTGAGTTCGTTGAGTGCAGCCGCTGAAGGCAACGAGAATCAAAACTAAGAGCGTTGATATTAAGATTATTTTTGATTTCATAATGTCTTGTTGCTACGAAAACATTATAAATATGTTATATCACTGTTATGATAGTATTTGAATAATGTTGCGATTTCTAATTTAAATGTACGAAGAAATCGCAAACCTAAAAAGAAGCAAAACAAAGGTTGACTTACTGAAGCAGCTAGTTTCCGGGCCTAAAACGCCAATGGAACTTGCCAAAAAGTTAAACCTATACCAGTCAAGTGTTTCTCGGAGTCTTAAACAATTGGAAAAACAAAAAATAGTGGATTGTGTTACACCCGGACAGTATAATTATCGCCACTATGCTTTGACAAAAAAAGGGAAACAATTACTTAGAAGTTTTCAGCAATAAGTTATTTTTTCAAGTGCAATATCTTTTCAGTTGAGATCCCACAGGATTTCGTATGAACCATTGACTTTTTATTTGCGGGAATAGAATCTGTCGTAATTCCCTTACTGCTAAACCCTAAAGCAAGCCCAAGTTCTTCTAAATGTTCTGCTATGCTTATTATCTGCTCTCCTTTTGAGGTTTTTCTTTTTACATCACCCACGACAATAAAACAATTGCCGCCGTGGTTTAACAAGCGATAGAGTTCCTTAATACTATCAAACATAAATTCTTTGTATAATTCCAAGGAACCACTTTGCATTATTTTTTTCCTAACTTCTTTATGGTTGTGTCCTAAAAACCAAAGGCGTAACCAGTTGTCATAAGCATATGTTTGGACATTTAAATAAGGGGGAGAAAAAACAGTAAGATCAACTGAGTTGCTTTTTAGTGGCAGCTTGCGAGAATCGCAATTTAATGCGATTCCTCCAAAGTTTATTGTAGTATTTTCTAACAGTTGCTTTCCCCTTGTTTTCAGGCATTCGATTACATCTCGCCTCGGCCTTTTTAATCCATTTTCTTTAGCATACTTTTTAACATAATTTGAGGACATAGAATAGGAATGTGAACAACTTAGGGATAAGCTATAGGCTGCC
>CAYVIL010000053.1:0-3129 GCA_964451675.1 uncultured Candidatus Saccharibacteria bacterium | reverse complement strand
AGGCGTTTGTGGGAAGATCAAACACAACATCCCAGGAGCCGGTGACTAGAGTTGGATCCTGAGGATCGCTGCCATCCCCTGATTCATCGGAGTCATAAATTTTTAACAACTCGTCCCCGTTGCCTACGTCTATTCCATGAGTACCGTCATATAAAGGCCGGCGGTAGACGGTAAGGCCTTCGATTAGTGCAGCAGCTGAGTTAGTACTGTCTAATCTTGACCCTACGTATCCTGCTCCTTCTGTCACACCAGGAGAACCCCCTGCTGTATCGGCAAAGTAATGAGAATCATCAACGGATATTGAGGCATAATTTGTTCCGTCCAAAGTGTTGTCAAGATCCCAGCGCACTACCACTAAATAGGTATTGCCTGAAGCCCAATCAGAAACGTCTGTGCTGAGATCTATTTTGCCACCACCAAGTTGGGTTCTTAGGTGTCCAGCAGTGGTCTTAAAAATAATAATACCTCCTGAGTCATACTGGTAGTTTTCAAACAAATTATGTTGTATTCCATCATTACCATTCCATTCAGGAGTTACCCACAGTACCACGGAGCCCTGATTATCGTCGTATGTTTCATAAAAATAATTGTTAATTTCAGCTCCTTCGGTATAGGTTAATGTATCACTTTCTCCATCTTCTGCTACGTCCCCCTGCACCAGCGGCGCGGAGGCGAAAACGTTGCCCAGGTTGCGTTTTTGCATACCCGCGGTAAAAGTATCACCATCAGAATCATAATTTAGCGTGCCGTCTGCTCCCGACCAATTAGTATTAAAAGTAGAATGCTCAAAAGAAGGGTTGGTGATGAGGTTGGTTGTGCCTTCTTCTATAAATATTCCTTCATGGGAGGCGTAGGACTGATTAGACATATATCCTGTGTCGGAGGCGGACGAGTCCACTCCGACAAGCCCCGCCACGTATTTGGCGCCGGTGATGGTTCCGTGGTTAGCGTTGCCGGAATCATCTATTGCCACACCGCTGTTTCTAGGATCATCACCAGATTCATCAAAGTGGAGAAGTAACTTTGTATACTCATCCCGAACGAATGGGGAAGTTTGGGGAGTGAAGTTTGAGGTGTAGCGGACAGTTGAAGAAATACGAAATTCGTCTATTATACCCCTTAAATATGGCTCCACCATTGCGTAACCAATTATGGTGGTGGAGTCGTTTAACATAAGTCCATGGTTTACATCAAAAGTGGAATCCAAAGATCCATCTACATAGTACTTAAGATTATCGCTGTCCCAAGTAATAGCAATGTGGTACCAGGTATTTGCATCCCAGCTAGTTTTTTGGGTACCGGTATGCAGCACCCAGCCACTCCCATCGTTTGTTCCAAATTGGATAGCACCAGTTTGATCTTCCAGCTCCATGTCCCACTCTCCAAGATTTTCCCCGGATGCATTGCTGTAAAAAAGGCCATAATCCCCGGATGATGCTGTAGAAAATCCTGTGGGCAGATTGATATAAAACTCCAGTGTTCCTTCACTTAAAACCCCCTGATTGTAATTTATAGAAACACGGTCAGTGTCTCCATCAAAACTTACTGCACCCTTGCTTCCAGAATACCTAATAGCTCCTGTTTCTGTAGTCGGGCTCTCAGCCCCATCCCCGTTAACACACTCTGTTGTTCCGTCAAACGGGCACACCAATAGCGCATTGGCAGAACCTACATCAAAAGCATCAACTTGGTTTGCTTGAGCCGAAACATGAGGAGAGCCGTAGTAAACATAATAGTAGCTACTGGTTGCGGAATCATTTAGTGCAGACTGAAGCTTAAAATATACTTTTGTGGCAGTGGAAGTACTGCAAGTTCCGCCACCGGGGTATGACAAATAACGGGTCAGCTCAGTTGCGGTATTGTCATCCGGCTGGTAAAGGACTCTTAAATCATCACAATCATCCTGCAGTTTTCCCTGAGAAACAAGAGAGGAAGTATCTATACTGACCGCAATTGTGGTTCCACTAGCCAAATCATCACCGCTATTATTTTCAACAGTCAGCCTTTTCCTGTGCTGGTATTTGTCCGGTTCTTCTCCCTTCCACCAGGCCGCTTCTGCCGGTTTTTGGTTTTTTAAAAGTACCAGAACTACCAGTAGTGCTACCGCGGATCCGCATAAAAGACCTGCCCGTTTGGCTCTTTTTTTAATCGGTATTTTCTTCACATTTTCCACTAGGATTTTCCGGATTTTTTGAGCTTTTTTGCCTAGTTTTTCGATTTTTGTTTTAACTGCTTTTAAATACTTCATTTAGCTTTTTTAATTAACTACCCACCAGCTGATTTTTATATCCCTATTCTGTGGGTTTTCCAGACTGAGCACAAATCTTTCAACCTTCTGTGTTGCTATTTCGCACGCAACCTTGCCAGCGATTAGCGGAATAGCAAGGATAGCTGCCCCGGCTTTTCGAGCGCGTTTGCTTTGCTTAAAGGGTTTGTACAGCTTGTTAGCAAATGTTGTGGAATTTTGCCAGGGTATTTTTACATATCTGGTAACCTTATCTAATTGGTTAATGGCCACGGTAATTTTTCCTCCTTTTATACAAGTTTTCCGTAAATCCGCCTTCCTTCATATGTTTTTCCTTGAGCGATTCTATTAAGCGGTCAAGTAGATAGTTTTCTTGGTTTATCAGAGTTATCATTAAATTAATAGCCTTTTCTTTATTCTCTGGGAGATCGGGGAAAGCGGGGTTATCAGGGAACACTTTATTGCTCTTTATTATTTCCCAAATCTCCCCTATCTCTTTTATCTCCCTATTGCACTTCTCCCTGTTCCAAATTTCTAAATCGTTCTGGCGGGCAAAAGCGCAATAATCCTTTAGCAATTCCTCAAAGGAACCTCGCGATACTCCAGCAAGCTTAATGTAACCAGCAAGACTTTGTTGCTTGTAACCCTCCGCAATGTTTTGACTGCCACTTCTTGCAGCCTGCACCATTTGATCGTATGTGCGGGTATAATTACTTAACCAGCGACTGCAAAAAATTGCGGTGTAATCGTAGATAGGTATTGTTAACTTGTATGCTTTTAGGTATTCGTAACCTGCTTTTTTTTCCATTTGTTTACTTATCACTTTTTCTATTTACCGCTGACTTTCACTGATTTGGAACTGATTTTCACTGATTGTTCTGCTG
>CAYVIL010000052.1:0-3206 GCA_964451675.1 uncultured Candidatus Saccharibacteria bacterium | reverse complement strand
TTTTAGTTAGAGCAGTACATTCTTCGATAGGTCCGATTGCTAGTTTGGAACTGCCTATCTGGTGTGAAGCAATAATATCAGCATCCCAATTTGACCCTTCTCCGACACACATGTGCTCCCTCCTCTACTAGGATTTTTTTACTCTGCGAATTTTACTCCCTCTGCGTTTAACGGGGAAAATCTGCCCACCCGCCGTAGCGGTTTTCAACATCGTCTACTGCTTCTCCGTGTCTAATAAAAAAGATTTTCATTATTGGGAATTATAACAAATTAAAATTAAATAAGTTGTTTCGATTGCGCTCGTTTCGGTTTGTGTCACATTTTATAGGTGGGTTTAGGTGAGCTTCGCTGGTTAAAGAAAGGAGAAGGTTATGTCGGGATTGACGTGTAGGTATATTAAGGATCATGGTGAGGAGTTGGGCTCTCTTGAGCAATTTGATGAACGAGTCGAAAAAGGGAAAAGAGGTGAAGACAGCGGTATTGTTGATGCACGGAGAAAGAAACCGCCCGGCGGTTATGGTGCTCCCTATAATCCTTTTTATATCTTTTATGGGTACGCTGCTGATGAAGACGATGATGAAGGCAATCCTGTATTATATTATGTTGAGATGCACGCGGAAGATGTTCGGGCTTTCTTTACAGCTAAAAAGAGAGTTGAACAAGAAAAGGTTCGTTTGTAGATTGTGTGAATAACTAATGCGCTGGAGAAACAACAAGTTTCAGACAGCGCTTTTTTCTTACCTACTTAAGTAGACCCTCGGTCTACTTAAAGCTTTAGTTGTAGGTATAAAGCTCGTCCATAAAGAAGTTTACTCCCGCAATCCAGTTGCGGTAGTTAGGAGGACAGTAGGAAGGACCCAGAGATTCTGGTGTAGGTGTTCCGTATTTGATTACAACTCGTTGATATAGTTCATGTCCGACAGTATGAATAGCGTTTTCCCAGGAGTTAAAATAGGTGTATCCCCCGCCCCATCCGAAAGGGTTGTATGAATTTTCCAAAACGCGCTGACCAAAGTTAGATTCCATACCAGCAATAGCCGGCAATAACTTCCATTCCAGATCATACTTGTCTGCAACCTTGATAAATGTGTCTGCCTCCCCTGCCAGCGGTGAGTTTTTTTCTTGCAAATATTTTTCTAGAATCTGTACGCGTGGATCTACTTCCGGTTCTGCAGCTGTGTTTTCAACAGACTGAACCTCCGCAGCCTTGGTGGTTTGCGGAATAACAATTGTGGTGGCGACGAGTGCTCCGGCAGTGATTAATCGCGCTAATTCCTGTTTTGTCATTGTGTGGCTCCTTATAGTTAATAGTTAGTAATGCGATTTTTCAGACAGACCAGACAGAACAGACAAACTCTAATTGCACAGTTAGACAACCAGAGTTTGGCTTTCCTGAAGTATTAAAATTTTTTGGAGTTCCTTTTAGTGGTAAGTAGTGATGCGTGTAATGGTATGTGCGGATCCTCTTTGAATGAGGTCAGTAAAAAAGAAGTATGTAGGGTGCTTTGGAGCAGTTTTGCGGGCCGGTTTTATAGCGTTAAAAGCGAAAGGCCTAGGATCAGAGATCAGGATAAATGATTCCGTTCCTAGGCACTATAAATAATAGCATTCCTTAAGCGATCTGTCAAGTAGTTGTAAAATGTTTAAGAGTTGAATAAATTCTTTGTTCCGTGCATATCTTTCAGACTGTTTACTAGAAACGGAGGAAGGTTTGATATATTTATTGTGAAGTTTTGCCGGTCACGGCAAAACTCCTAAACCCAAAAAGCGTAGCTTTTTTGGTTAGTGGTGCACCCGGAAGGATTCGAACCTTCAACCAATAGCTTAAGAGGCTACTGCTCTGCCGTTGAGCTACGGGTGCTTGTACTTTCATTTTACCGTTTGGCTCCTATTTATTCAATAAATGAAGCCTGTTACTATAAAAATATGAGCCCGCGTTATAGTTCTCTTTCAAAAGAGGAATGGTGTAACAAGATTGATTCTGGTGTTAGCTTGTTGGAACCTTGTCGGGTTTGCCCTTGGGAATGCGGTGTGGATAGAACCAATTCAGCAGCAACTTCTGGTCGTTGCGGTATGAATGAGAAACCGGTAGTTTTTTCTGTTAGTGCGCATTTTGGAGAGGAAAAATGCCTTGTTGGGAACAGTGGTTCTGGTACTATTTTTTTTACTTCCTGCAACCTTTCCTGTGTGTATTGCCAGAATTTTGATATTTCGCAGCTTAGGAAGGGCCAGACTGTTACTATTCAGGAATTGGCACAGCAGATGATTTATCTTCAACAGCGGGGTTGCCATAATATTAATTTTGTTTCACCTTCAATTTGGGTTCCCCAAATATTGGAGTCCTTGCAGATAGCAGTAGAACAAGGTTTAGATATTCCTATTGTTTATAATACTGGGGGCTATGATCGCGTGGATACCTTGAGGATTTTAGATGGGATTGTTGATATTTATATGCCTGATGTAAAGTACTCGAGTAATGAGTCAGGGCGAAAATATTCAGGTCCTCCTGATTATTGGGATGTTGTGCGTAACGCTGTGAAAGAAATGCACCGGCAGGTTGGTGATTTAGTAATTACTAATGATGGTATTGCTGAAAGGGGTCTCCTTGTTCGCCATTTGGTTTTGCCCAACAATATCGCAGGGACAGAAGCTGTTATGAGGTTCTTGGCAAATGAGATTTCTAAAAATAGCTATGTGAATGTTATGGATCAATATCGCCCTGTCTATAATGTTGCTGATTATTCCGAGCTTTCCCGCTGCATTACTGAGGAAGAATTTGAACAGGCAGTTGAGATGGCACACCAGGCTGGATTATCAAGGTTTGATCACCTAGTTTAGAGTACTAGCTTTCTGGAACTGCGGATACCTTTTTTGCTTCTATGCACTGCTAGTGTGTAACAATTATTTTGGGTGCCCAATAGGCATGATGTAAAGGGGTTTATGACTTTGTGGGGTCTGTAGCAGGTTGGTAACGTTTGCGTCTTCAAAAGCTCCTACAGCAACAGTTCCAAGGTTCAAAGCTTCTACTTGCAGATAAATGTTTTCAGCTACGTGTCCCGCTTCCATGTGTACATATTGGATGCCGCGCTCGCTATATTTATCTGTAACACGTTCAAGTTCTGCTGTAATAATTAATGATGCAGGTGCATCGGCGATAAAGCTTTGGTTAAGTGCTGCTGTCGCTAAATCGTTTGCTGTGTATTGTT
>CAYVIL010000051.1:0-3388 GCA_964451675.1 uncultured Candidatus Saccharibacteria bacterium | reverse complement strand
CAACAGCGGAACAATATAACTTGCCGCTGGTAACATTGAATATTAAGCATTTTGATCAAATTAAAGGGCTAGAAGTAAAAAAACTTAAATATTATTGACAGTTCAGTAACAGATATATATTCTAAACGTAGATGAAAAAAGTTATTTCCTGGATTAAAAACAATAAACTCGCAGCTTTCCTCACTGCTGTAATTGTCGGTTACATTATCTACAACAATTTTCTTTTCAAATTAGTTTCAACAGCACAATACAGTCCAGCAAGCTACAGCAGCTATGGACAAAGCAATCAAATGCTGGACACAGTGTCCATGGAAAAGAGCAGCGTTGGTATTCCAGCACCGGAAGCACCTCCAACAACAGGTACAGATGAGCGTATGGTGGTTAAAAATTCCAACATGTCCCTAGTTGTTAAGGATGTTTCAGAAGCGCAGGATCAGATCCTAAACAGAGTCAAAACATTAGGCGGCTATATGGTAAGCACCAGCCTAAGAAATCCGCAAGAAGCCGCTACATCCACAGTAACAGTCAGAGTGCCGGAGAAGAACTTGGACCAGGCACTTGATTATTTCCGAGGATTGTCAACAAAAGTTGTTTCCGAAAATTTATACGGCAGGGATGTAACAGATGAGTACGTGGATATTGAAGAAAGACTGGCAGCGTACAACAAAACCAAAGCAAGGTTTGGAGCTATATTGGAGCAAGCAACGGAAGTAGAAGATTTGCTTACTGTACAACGGGAGCTAATTAATGTTCAAAAACAAATTGACAATCTCAAAGGGCAACAAAAATATCTTGAGCAAAATGCAGCACTTTCCAAGGTTACGATATACCTCTCCACAGATGAGTACAGCCTACCCTACACCCCATCGGAAACCTGGAGACCAAAAGTAATCTTTAAGAAAGCGGTAAGGTCACTTGTTAAAACTCTGCGCAGTATCGGTTCTCTAGCAATTTGGCTCGGGGTTTACTCCGTACTAGTCCTTCCTGCAATAGCAATAATCTGGTTCATCCGTAAACGGAAAAAGAGCAAGCAGTCCACACCGAGTGCATAAGCCCCAAATAAAAAAGCGGTAGGCCACTAAATGACCCACCACTCTACAAATCACATATCAATAAGTTTACGAAAGACTTGATAAGTTGCCTCCGCATCTGGCAAAGCTCTGTGGGCAGTTCCTCTCTTTATATTCAAAAACTGCGAAACCGATCTGAGTCCCAAATCTTCAAAAAGAGGATCATCAAAGAACAAAGCAAAAGCAATAGAGGGAACATCGATATGGTGATAATCAAATGTGTGTTCCACTCCCGTACTATTAAAGCCACGTCGCAGAAACCCCCAATCAAAACACACATTGTAACCAACCAGCAAACCGTCCTCTCCCCAACGGGCAAATCGCTCCAAGGCATCTTCCAGATGTAGTGCGTCCCTCCATGCCTTTTCGCTGTACCCATTCATCTCTAAAGCGTATTCATCTGCTGTTTCAATGTGCTGCGGTTTTACCCGGCAATTAAAACTGTCCAGTACTTCCATTGTCTTTGGACCTACAAGCAGTGCTGATCTAACAGAATTACGCAGCTTGGATTAATAGCCAAGCTTAAAAACACAACGCAACAGAATTAGACACCACTACTCCGTTGCCTTTTATATTGTATCCATGTATCGATACATGAATACAAACCTTTATTTGTAAGCTGTAATTAAAACTCGGCGTGGGAAGCCGACCAAGCGGGTTAGAAAAAGTGCGGCAAACGCTTTTAACCATCCAAACAGAGAAGATTTAAACAAACGGGGACCTTTAAAATACTGTTCAATTTTTTTATAACCCACTCCCCTCAAATCTTTTTTTAAAACTAAACCACTTATACCCCTTTCTGTAACTGAGTACTTTCTTGATACAAATTTGGCATATGGGGATAAATAATGAGGAAAGGGTGGTTCATAGATTATTATCTGACCGCCAGTCTTTAAAGCTTTACGGGACCCCTCTAAAACTGCTTTTTGATTTTTGCAGTGGTGTAGTGAATCATAAATTAATACTGCATCAAAATTATTCTGGAAATCTAATTCTTCCATATCCCCAACCACAAATTTGAGTTTACTCGAGCCTAAATTCGATTTTGTTAAATTATTGTGAGCTATTTCTATCATTTTAGGCGAGATATCTAAACCAACAACGTCATATCCACACCGCGCTAAAAAAATACTTGTCCACCCCGGTCCAACTCCTAAATCAAGTACTCTCCCACCTTCCGGAATATTCAAAACCTGCAGAATAACAGCAAAGTCAAAAAAATGGCGGTAATCTTTTTTGCACCACGGTTTTACCAGCAAGTGTTGGTAGCCTTCTACCGACAGATTTTTTGGATAGTTTATCTCGCCTTGTTTAGACATGTATAAACAAAAGTATTTTAATACCAAACACAGATATATAAAAGTGGGCTACAAAACTTGCATTAGTTCAAACATTATGAGACTATTGATTTGGGATTACAAACATACTTAAGTAACCTTGTAATGAGGGGGAGAAATGCAAAAACTAAATGTCAGAATCGTGCTTTCCAATGTGCCCAAGGACTTTACAGAAAAACGCCTAAAGCAGGTATTCCGTTTCCTAATAACTGACAAACAAGGAAAAGCGGTGATAGGCGATTTAGCAGAACCCTTTGCAAAACATTGCCTCTTTTTCGAAACTGTGCAAGTGGTTGACATTGAAGCATCCACAGATAACGGGACTGCTTATGTAGAAGTAAGTTTGCTTGATGTAACTAATTCAATAGACCAAGAGCAGCTCACTGGCATATTCAGACTGCTTCTAAGCGAAAGAAAAGCAATTGCACAATCTGAAGAAGAGCGGCTAGAATTTCCTTTCGACAGGAAAACGTTTGTCAACTTCTGGTTGCAAATGAAGGTAGAAGAAGTAGGAATACAGGAGGTAAGATAACATGCCTCAGAATGCTGTTGTTGTACTTAGCAATATTCCTGAAGGTGCAACTGGTCAAGCTGTTCTTTTATCTCTAGCACAGATCCTAAGCAAAGTTGAGGCAGAAACTTCCGAAGCGATGCATCCGACAACTGTGTTTGTGCAACAGGAGCTTGAACCAGGAACTGCAATTGTCCTCAAGGGCCCTAATGGGGAGGAGACAGCATTAATTTCCAACCCTAAACCCAGAAGGTGAAGGCCGGAAAGGAGCGGAAGTAATAGGAGGGTGATAAACTAGCCAGAGCACAGCCGGGTAGGCAATAAACTTACTTATCCGGCTTATTTTTTTTACACCAAAGTAAGCTGACCATCCCCACCATCTCCCTCCCCCTCTTCACCATTTACCATACCATTTAACTCTTTAATCAAAGATTTAAATCCCAGAGGTTCTAAAACTGTCTCTGCTTCTT
>CAYVIL010000050.1:0-3458 GCA_964451675.1 uncultured Candidatus Saccharibacteria bacterium | reverse complement strand
GTTTTGCCACTTCTTTTGCCAAATCTTTTTTTGGCTGATACGGTTTGTATTCGTAATTCCCGGCAATTAGCTTTTTAACTGCTTGTGTTGGTTGCGCACCTACAGATATCCAATACTGATATCTTTTTTTGTCATAGTCGAAAACATCCTTTCCCTCAGATGGGTTATAGTAGCCAATGATTTCAATGTGCCGCCCATCTCGCGGTGCGCGGGAATCTGCGGCTACTATTCTGTAAGCTGGTGCATTACGCTTGCCTACCCTGGAAAGTCTAATTTTTACTGCCATAGTTATATAGTTGTTAATTTATTAACCCTGTTTAAATCCTCTTAAATCCTTCCTTTTAACAGTGAGCAATTGTATCTCTAATTTTCCCAGTTTTCAAGCGCTTTCACTGCTGCGTCTTCTTCCCCCGCCTGCTTACTGGGTCCGGTCCCTGTTTCTATAAGTTTACTGTCAATGTAGACTCCCATTTTAAATTCTTTATTGTGGTCTGGACCGCTTGCTTTGATAAGTTTGTATGTTGGTGTAACTCCGCGTTTTTCTTGGATTATTTCTTGTAGCAAACTTTTAGAATCGCGGTAAAGTTTTTTTTCAACAATTTCATTTGTTTTATAGAGAAGCTCTTGCTGAATAAATTTTTTTACCCGCTGGTAACTTTGATCTAAGTACAGAGCTCCAATAAAAGCTTCGAAAGTGTTTGCTAATATATATTCTCGTTGCTTACCCCCTGATTCTTCCTCTCCTTTTGATAAACTTAGGTATTGTCCAAAATTTAGTCGCCCAGCTTCGTTTGCTAGAGATTCTGTTCGAACCAGCGCAGCTCTGATTGCTGTTAGTTCACCTTCTGGGCGGTTTTTATATTTGTTGAAAAGATATTCAGAAGTAACTAGTTCTAGAACAGCGTCGCCTAAAAATTCTAACCGTTCATTGGATCCCATCTCCAGATCGGGATTTTCGTTGAGATATGAGCGGTGAATAAATGCGTTTTTAAGCAGCTCTTTATCTTTGAATTGGATATTTAGTTCGTTTTCTAAGACCTCCAAGTTGTTCATTGTGGTTGTTTGAGTAGTAAATGGTCGGTAGTTAGCAATAATTACCGGTTATTTAGTTCCATTACTGTTCCTAGTACTCCGTTAACGAAACTTCCCGAAGTTTCACTTCCGTATTCTTTGGCGAGTTCGACAGCTTCGTCAATGGCCACTTTTGGTGGCACTTCCTTGCTGATTAGTATTTCGTAGATTGCGATTCGAATAATGCACAAGTCAATTTTGGATACTTGGCTAAGCGGCCATTCTGGGGCTGCTGTTTCAATTATTCGATCAATGGTTTCAATATTGCGGACAACTCCGCTAATTAATGTATCTGCCAAATGCTGGTCTGCGGCCTGCTCAAATTCTTGTAAGAGCTCTTTGGCTTTTTCTTGCGGGTTACGTGAAAGAAAAGACCATTCGAAGAGGGCCATTAGAGCAATACGGCGAGCTTTGTGACGAGGATCATTTCCCTTTTTCATTAGATCAGTTATTTACTGGCCCGGATGCAAATCTTTTTACCAGGATGTGTACAATATGTGACCAACTTTTTCCTAATTCCCTGTTAATTTGTATTCGAGTAGTTTTACCAATTAGTGAATTAATATTTACCGCATTCTGGGCAGACTCTGTGTGGGAGTTTTTCTGCTCCGCAATACGAGCACTTCACCGACTTTTGCGGTTTAACTTTATGGTGCTTTCTTCTTCTGTCTCTGCGCCCTTTTGATGGTCTGTGTTTTGGTACTCCCATAATTATTTTCCTTGTTCTAGGCAGTAGTGTTCTGTTCGTGTTCCTTTCGTTCCTTTTCTAGAAAAGTTACCTCTGTTTGCCCGTATTCCCTTCTTTTGGTAGCTACTAGTGGAGGTGTTTTAGGAACTGGTACGCCCTTTCGGTGCTCTACTATTAGTACTCCCCCATCTTTAAGCTTTTTTGCCGAGGTTAGAAGCAAATCCTTTGGAGCTCCTAATCTGTAGGGTGGCGCGAAGAAAATAATATCATATTTTTTGTCTGGTTGCAGTTGGATGTAGTTAAAAGCATCATCTTTGTGAGTTTTTGCTTTGTTTTGGAGCTTGGTGTGGGTAATATTCCTCTTTAATGCTTTATAGGTCTCGTAGTTAATTTCTACAAACTCGCAGTAATTGGCTCCTCTGCTTAATGCTTCTATACCATAAGCTCCCGTACCAGCGAAAAGATCTAAAACGTTGGCATTGTTTACTTTATTCCCAAGCATGGAAAATACTGCCAGCCTTACCATTTCTTTGGCTGGGCGTAAATCTTTGGCCGGCGGTACTCTTAATGAATGTCCTTTGGCAGAACCTGATGTTATTCTCATTTTTTTCTTTGTTCTAATTTGGCTCTACTGGTTCCCCGTTTCTTTTTTCTAGTTTATCACGAAGTTTGGGATAATTATCAAGACCATTTTGGAATATCTTCTCTGCTGCAGTTCTAGTTTGCTGGATTAAATGTTGATCATTTAGAGATGCTATTTTGAATTCTAATATACCGTGTTGCTTTGTGCCGTGGATTTCCCCAGGCCCGCGCATTTTTAGATCTATTTCTGCCAGCTCAAAGCCAGAATTGATTTTTTCCATGGCTTTGAGTCTGCGATAAGCGTTGCCGTAGTTTTTATTGGCCATTAAAAGACAATAGGCTTGTTTGTTTCCTCTTCCTACCCTCCCCCGCAGTTGGTGTAGTGATGCTAGGCCAAACCGTTCTGCTCCTTCAATAACTATAATATTAGCAGCAGGTATATCTACACCAACTTCTACAACAGGTGTTGATATCAGTATCTCTATTTCTCCTCTGCGGAACTCGTTTATGATTTTTTCTTTTTTTTCCGGTTTCATCTCCCCGTGCAGTAGCCCGAGTTCCAGTTCGGAGAAGATTGATTTTCCTAAATTCTCAAACTCAGAAGTTGCTGCTTTTATGTCTTGTAATGTTTCGTGATCGGATTCCTCTATTAGCGGAAAGACTATAAAGGCCTGTACCGGGTTTTTATTTCGGGTATCAGCTGCGGATTCTTTGATCTGTCTGCGTACCCACTGATATGCTGCGGTGTGTTTTTTTGGAGGAACTACCCAGGTTTTTACTGGTTTTCTTCCTGGTGGCATTTCATCAATTGTTGATATATCAAGGTTACCGTAAAGTGTTAAGGATAGAGTTCTTGGGATTGGTGTAGCCGTCATTGTTAGAGTATGGGGTGTTTTGTTTCTCTTTTGTATTAGTTGCGACCTTTGTTTTACGCCGAAACGCTGCTGCTCGTCAATTACTACTAACCCAACTTTATCTAGCAGCTCAGTATTATATAGCAGAGCATGCGTGCCGACAATTATGCTATTTTTGGTTAGATCGTCTCTGGTTATTTTTCTGCTTCCGGTTATTAAGTGTACAGGCACGTTGAACTTTTCGGTTATTTTTTTTATTTCCT
>CAYVIL010000049.1:0-3591 GCA_964451675.1 uncultured Candidatus Saccharibacteria bacterium | reverse complement strand
CAAATATTGTTGAATAAAATCAGGGACATCCATAACTTTATTATATCACGCAGTTCGGCCAACGTTGTTTTAAAATTAACGTTAGCAGCACCTGCAGCCGCCCAAAGAGGCTGGTGCGGATCAAACCCCTCCAGTATAACTGTCTTTAGATTCTTTCTATGTCCAAAAGGTGGTACACCCCCGATTGAATGTCCTGTTAC
Organism: uncultured Candidatus Saccharibacteria bacterium; assembly: GCA_964451675.1. Taxonomy (GTDB): domain Bacteria; phylum Patescibacteriota; class WWE3; order JAUXAW01; family CAYREW01; genus CAYREW01. The sequence continues at coordinate 3,391 of CAYVIL010000049.1, read as the reverse complement.
TTCCTTTACTTCCGACGAAGTAGCCATTCTTACCTGTTCACTTTCTTTACCCAATATTTGCTTTAGGACCGCAAAATCGATCTTTCTGTCGCCGGGACAAAGAACAATTGTAAACTCTTCGCCCACTCTAACCACCAGAGACTTAACTATGTTGGATGCAGGAACTCCATGTACTTCAGCAGCTTCAGCTGCTGTTTTAGTTGCCTGCTCAGATTCAACAGGCTCGATATTTAAAGCATGCTCTCTAAAATAATTGTTAAAAAGGGCGGTACTCATAACTTTATAAAACTAGTACAATATCTATTAATCCGACGTTGTCTTGTAATTAGCCCCTAGCAAAAAAGCGGTACCGGCTAACAACACAACAAGCAATAAATAGTAGCTAATAGTATACAATAACACCAATGTCCAATAGCGAAGAACGGCAGTCAGCTGATTTTTTACACCTCCCCCACTGGAGTTACCCTCCTAAACTAAAGGGCTTAAGCGGCATATATTTAAACACTGCGCTACGTAACCTTTCTATCCAACTTACAGGAATATTTATCCCCATATACATCTATCAGATAACAAACAAATTAGAAGATGTGTTCTTATTTTATATTTTATGGAGACTTGTACTTATTGTCGCTACTATACCTATCGCTAAGTTTATTTCTAAAAAAGGCCCGGATATTTCAATGCTCATCTCCAACTTAACAAGGTCGGTCTATTTAATATTACTCACTTTCGCACCGGAAAATATAAATTTACTGTGGGCTGCTTCCATATTTGGGGCATTAACCACACCACTATACTGGATTCCATACCACACTGCTTTTTCTGCACAAACAAAAGAGAAGAAAATCTCTACGCAGGTAGCAAAAATTAATACCCTAACCAAACTAGCTTGCGTAACAGCACCGCTATTAGGAGGAGTAGTAGCAGACCAATTCGGTTTTAAAGCGCTATTTCCATTAGGAATTGTTCTCCTAGTAATCTCAACACTCCCAATATTCATGGACACGTACAACAAAAAAGAGTTCGTTTATCCAAGAAAACGGCTGCAAAAAGCCATCACCCGCCCCTGGAATAAATATCTTTTCTCGTCATCTTTTTTCCGCGGATTTATCAACACTGTTGACGACATTGTTTGGCCACTATTATTATTTCTAACTATCCCTAACTTGGAAAAGGTCGGGGGAATTACAACAGCAACACTTCTTATTTCCGTACTGGTGGTTAATTGGGCATCAAGAATAATTACAAAGTTTAAACCTTTACCTTTTAACCTTGGGTGCGCTGTTGGTAACGTAGTTTGGATAGGAAGAACTATCTTTACTAATCCACTATTCATTGCCTTAAGCAATCCTATATATCAAATATCGCAAATATTCACCACACTACCATTAAACAACCTAGTTTACTCTTTAGGCAAAGAGCGTTCATTGTCTTTTTTTGTTGAAAGAGAAGTAATAATCAATGTGGGACGGTTGATATCCTGTTTGTTGATATTTTTTGCACTCAGAACAAACAGTAATTGCTGGAGATATATTCCCTTAATAGCAGTTGCAGCAAGTTTGCTTTCCAATAAATATGTACTAAAATTCCACAAACTAAGAAATCAGACCCCTACAAAAGAAAAAACCTAGAACGTATTTTACTAAACTGTACGCCCTAGGCTCTAAACCATCTATTAAATATCCTGCAAAGAGAACTCCAAAGAGCTCTCGCGATCCCCCTCTACAACAAGCTGGAACCGAAATTGGTTCCTAGGAACCAACTGGTTTAGCCGCCACTTAATAACACCGGGTTCAATGTCTTCACGTTCCGCATTCCTAGAAATTAGTTGGCTTACCCGCCTCTTCATAACGCCGGTTCCATTGTCCCCCTCCCCAACAGGAGAAACATCCTTAACATTAAAAACCAATCGGTCCATCTTTCTACCACCGAGAGTGCCTCTAGCAGGACTACGACTCAACACTTTTACTTCTAGAGGCAGCTGCTTCCACCTCCCGCCAGGCAACTCCACCATTACAGTACTGCCCCGGACGTAGGTTGAGTCATTCTCAGAACCAACGCCAGCATGTTTCTTTTGCGCACCAGCGTGCGCATCAAAACCCAAAGCTTGCCCAAACAAAGAAATTAACGAAGAAAACCGAGGCTCTCTAGCTGTTTGAGTATCCATCTCTCGCCTCCTAAAAGCTATAAATATCAAGTGCGAACATATTAGTATAGCACTTTCTTAGAAAAATTTCAAACAAAAAGCCGCGATAACGCGGCTTTCTGCAGTTTAAAAAAACAGAGGCACACAAACACTATTCTTCCTCAGGGTCAGCCTCCTCTACCTCAATCTCCTCTACTTCCTCAGTAGGCTCTTCCTCAACAACAGGTTCCTCGACCACTTCCTCTGTAACAGAACCCACGGAAGTGTCCTCGACAGCTTCCGGGCGTGGCCGAGCTTCATCCACAATAATCGGCCTACCCTCTACTTCCTTTTCATTAAACATTTCCTTAGCCTTTTCGGCCTCCTCTTCCTTAGCCATAGTAACAAACCCGAAACCTTTAGAGCGTTCGGAACGGGCATACATTACCACCTCAGCATCCTCAACAGTGCCTACTTGAGAAAACAGCTCTTTAAGCTGTTCATCAGTAATACTGTAATCTAAATTACCTACATAAAGTCTTTTCTTCAACGCATTTCACCTCCTTTTAGAGTCCGTTTCCGCCAAAAACGGATTACGGAGTCTTAAGCCACGTTAGTTCCGAGCATAACGCGAAAACTTTTACGTGGCAGTTGAAATTAACTATTCCACGTTAAAGCCTGCAAAAGCAAGTTTTTCACGCAGCTACAATCAAAAAACAAACAAAACAAATAATTGCTAAAAACCTGGGCAATGCCAATATGTGGTTAAAATCAAGCGCAGAAATCAAAAAAGTTTCCTCCTCAGACATCATTCCAATAACAAACATTAGTTTAACAAATCAAAAAAACAAAAACAATAAGGTGGCAGAAAGACCGCAGAAGAAGCTGGATTAGTTAGAGAACAACCAATATTCGTCATTTAAAAAACATAATCTACACTCCGTTAAACGCTAGCTATACCTACGGGAAAATTATCATGCTGAACTTAATCTGAACGCAACTGAATAATTTGAGCAGAAATGCTGCCGTCTTCGTTTTCCTGCCCGAAAATCATCACATTACTTCCCTCCTTCAACGCCGAAGCTGCTGCTTCCACAGTTTCACTTACTTCGGTTGCTTCAGAAATGAACACAATTTTACTGCTCCCATCCGGCTGCTGCACAGTAACACTACCCTCGTCTCGCGCAATAATTTCACCGGTCACACGGGCTGTACCGCCTTCAAGCGCACCAACCTTCCTATCCCCACCATTAGAAGAACTTCGCA
>CAYVIL010000048.1:0-3845 GCA_964451675.1 uncultured Candidatus Saccharibacteria bacterium | reverse complement strand
CTATTTTCTTAATGTAATTCTGCAACTCCTCATGGGTAAAAAAATAATCAACCCAAGGCATGCGCTCTTTTAACATTTTTTGTTCGTACCGCTTTCTTGGTTGGCGGGTACTACCGACCATGCAACCGGTTAAAATTGTTGTTCGGGATCTGTTATTAGGGATTCGGGAAAATATTTGCCCTAGTCCGTAGGCTTTGTCTTCTGCTGCTTGGCGTACAGAGCATGTGTTTATGATTACTAAGTCAGCGTCTTTTATTTTATCCACAGGTCTCCGCCCTTTGTTAATAAGGGTTTGTGCGAATTTGTCTGAATCAGCTGTGTTCATTTCACAGCCGTAGGTTAGTATTTTGTGAGTTTTAATCATAGTTTTTCTTGTTTTGGCTCTTTATATTAGCATCGGGTATATTCACAACCAAAAACCCCCCGTTGGGGGGTATCTTGGTATAGAACACACACTACGGTTGTGCACCACCGAAATGTACTCTATTAAGATCCTGCTTATTAAAACATATTAAGGATTTGTACGTTTTAACTGCGTACTTCGTCCTTAAGAGTTTTACCAGCGCGGAAAGCTGGTGTTCTGGTAGCAGGAATGTGAATTGGTTCACCGGTTTGAGGGTTGCGGCCCATGCGCGCTGCGCGTTGACGAACTTCGAAAGTACCAAAACCGGTCAACGTCACCTTTTCACCGCGGGTCAATGCGTCTGTAATAACGTCCAAAAAAGTGTCTAAGTACTCTTTGGATGCGTTTTTAGATACATCGGCCTCGGCTGCAAAGCGATCTATTACATCTGATTTTGTCACTGGTTATCACCCCCTCTCAAAAACAGTTCAGGAATTAACTTGATAATCATTTCTGGTTATGCTTTCCGATCGGGTTTTATTTTCTGTTTCAATAATTACACTGTTAAAAACTGCTGGGCCTTCTTTAACCCAAGTAAATTTTTGTGGGTAAGGCGTTGTTGTTTTTTTAATAATGCTTTCGGGTTCGACTCCTAGTACAGAGTTTTTAGGTCCTGTCATACCAATGTCTGTAATGAAAGCGGTGCCGTTTGGTAGTAATTGTGCATCAGCGGTTGGCACATGTGTATGAGTACCTACTACAGCGCTTACTCTGCCATCCAAGTAGTAAGCTAAGGCCTGTTTTTCTGATGTTGCTTCAGCGTGGAAATCTACAATCATAGCTTTTAATTCATCTTTTTCAAATTTTTTTAATATTTTGTCCGCAGTTCTGAACGGACAAGAAGTAGACTCGGCAGCTCTCATGTGCGTTTTTCCTAAGAGATTTATGAGCAGGATTTGTCCTTCTTCACCGCAGTCAATTGTTGTGTACCCGCTACCAGCAATGTCTTTTGGGTAATTAGCCGGTCTTAGAATGGGCAGGTTGTCAATTTCATCTTTAAAGCCTTTTCGCCAAAATATGTGGTTGCCAGAGGTAAAGTAGTCTACACCTACTTTCTGCATTTCTTCTAAAGTATCCTTTGTTGCTCCTTTACCACCAGCAATATTTTCACCATTGGCTACTACGAAGCTAATTTTAGCATCCTTTTTTATTTTCGGCAAGAGAGATGCTGTTGTCTCGCGTCCCAGACGACTTACAATGTCTCCGATGAATAGAATGTTCATTGTTGTTTATTAATACTTTTATAGATTCTGGTTACTTTTTTCTTGTCGCGATGCTGAGTAGCGAGATGCCGAAGTATCGAACTTCCTCACCTCCTCATCTCCTCGTCTCGTTATTCATCACCTTGCCACTTCCTCTGCCCGCACTTCTCTAATTACATTAACTCTCACAGTCCCGGGATAGGTTGCTTCTTGTTCAATCTTTTCTGCTATTTTGTGTGATAGAACTACGGCTTCTTCATCGTTGATGGTTTCGGGTTTCACAATAACCCTTACTTCTCTTCCTGCTGATAATGCATAGGTTTCAGTAACGCCCTCGAATGATTGAGCAATATCTTCTAAGGTGGTTATTCTGTTTATGTATGCTTCGTAATCTTCCCTTCGGGCGCCAGGGCGTGCCCCAGAAATAGCATCTGCCACATAGACAAGAGCAGCTTCTACCGATTTAAATTCCTCATCTTTGTGGTGAGCCATTGCCGCATGGATAATTTCTTCGTCAAAATTCCCCTTTTTAAGAAGGCGCCTGCCGGTTTCTGTGTGGCTACCCTGACCTTCTTCAACTGTTTTAACCTTCCCAATATCGTGGAGTAAGGCAGCTACCGCAGTAAGTTTTACATCTGCACCCACATCTTCTGCCAAGGCTTTAGCAATGTTTACTACTTCTAGGGTATGTTCCAGTTGGTTTTGGCCGTATGAAGTTCTGTACTTAAGTTTTCCAATAAGTTTTAAGATGTTGGGAGGTAGGTCAGGAACTCCTACTTTGTAAGCTACGTCACGCCCGGTTTCTAAAGATTCTTCTTCTATTTCTTTTCTCGCTCTCTCAACTGTTTCTTCTATATGCGCTGGGTGGATGCGACCGTCAGCAATGAGTTGTTCTGTCGCGATTTTGGCTACTTCTCTTCGTACAGGGTCCAAAGAAGATATACGAATTTCCTCTGGTGTTTCATCAATCTCATAGTCTACTCCTGTGGCTTTTTCTAGGGCTTTAACATTACGACCTTCGCGACCGATGATGCGTCCTTTCATATCCTCGTTGGGGAGTTTTATTATTGATGTTGTAGTTTCTCCGATATAGTCTGTTGCTCCTCTTTGTATTGCTTCAACAATAATTTCTTTGGCGCGTTTTTTTGCTTCGCTGCGAGCGTGTTCTTCCGCTTCTTTCATTTTGGCAGCCATTTCGCTGGTTAAGTCTTGTTCTAGTTCCTTGAGCAACTGTTGTTTGGCTTCTTCTTGAGTTAGAGATGCTGTTGTTTCTAGCTTTTGGAGATATTCTTGGCGTAGTTCTTCTATTTCATTTTCTTTGTTTCGAAGTTTATCTTCTCTTTCGTTTAGATCCTCTGCCCGCTCTTCTAGTCGGTCAAACCGCTCCTCCAGTCGTTGTCTTTGCTTTTGAATTTCCTGTTGGATTTGTTCTGCACTTGCTGTTTGGGCTTTAGCTGTGGCGTCTCTGCTATTTTGCGTTTCTTTGTGTTCTTTTTCATCTGGTGTTTTCTTAAAGACAGAAATAGGCATAACTACAACGTTTATTCTACCCCCCGTTAATAAACGTGTCAACGACCTTGTTTATTTGATCCCATGTAAACCCGCGCCTGTATAGATGATTAGATAATTTTCTTTTAAATTCGAACTTGCTTTTGTTGTTAAAGTATTTGGCTTTCTTTTTTGCTACTTTGTATGCTAGGTATGCCTCGGGATCGTCAGCATACTTCTCTGGTATTTCTTTTTCTTTTTCATGGATGATTTTGGCGAGGTTATTCAATCCTTTGTTAATTAATTCTTTTGGTACCCCTTTTTGCGCCAGTTCTTTGTACAAAAGAATCCGTCCTCTCGGTTTATGTTTTACGCGTTGTTCTATCCACCATGTCGTAAAGGCCTTGTCGTCGATATAAGCACGTTCTTTTAACCGTTCTATTATAGTTGTTGTTTCTGTATCAGATACTTTCTTTTTTTTAAGATAACGTTCCAGTTCTTTTTCTGAGCGTGGGCGGTAGGAAAGAAATCTCAGAGCGCGGTCCCAGTTTTTATCCTCAATATCTTTTTGTTTTAGTTTTTTTAACTGCTCTTTTGTTATTTCCTGCCCTTTTTTTAAACCAGCTTCTAATAGTGAAGATTTTTTTAGTCCGAAAGCGAATTTATTATTTATATAAATACTTACGCGGTCAGGGTTTTTCTTTTGCTGTTCTATTTTTGTAATTTTTGGCATTTATTTACAGTCGGCAGTG
>CAYVIL010000047.1:0-3952 GCA_964451675.1 uncultured Candidatus Saccharibacteria bacterium | reverse complement strand
GGTCTTAATGGCAATTCTTTTGATACTTGTCTTAATTGTTGGACCTGCGTCAAGTCTATATATGTTGATTACCGGCAAAACGTGGATTGTTTTTGAAGAACCTTTCTTTGATTCGGAGGGCTAGGAGGAGAGATGAAGAAAAGGAAACTGGGTGACGGCGGTGGTTGGCGGGAGGTGGAACCGGGCATTTTCAGTCGGGAAGTCCCTAAAGAGGAGCGGAGAGTGAGTGTCGGATTCCTGAACCAGCTTATTGGCGAAGCGCAAGGCGCACTGCGGCGGGTTCTGGTTGAGACAAAGGCAAGGCTTCTTGAGAACGGGAAATCGGTACAGTGATAGTGTTTTACAGCGTTCTTTCTATTCGCAGAAAGATCGCTTTTTTATGGTCTCCTTTAGCTTTGCTTGTTTCCTGTGTAAAAAAATGCATTGTGGTAAATATCTCCAGACTTTAGGATATACCCAAGCTGGACATCAAGGTTATCTTTTTCCAAAGAGCTGATGAAAGAACGCTGTTTAGCGTAAAGTTCTCTGCTTTTTTCACTTTCTTGGGTTTGGCGGACAGCCCCAACTTAGATAATTGCAATGAGATGGGTAGGAATTAGTAGTTGTGTTGGTAGCAAACACATTGACATAGGAGCATTCTAACCCTATAATTGCAGTAGGCTAAGTTAATAATCTTGTATCTACTGCTGCTGGATTGTGCAGAGTTGTAGTTTATTAACAGGTAAGTTGAGGAGGTTTCTATGTTAGGTGGTTCTTGGAAGGTAGAATTTGTTCGAAGGGTTCTTGCAGATCCATCTGTTGCTGCAGTGGGTCAGGTGTTTCAAGAATTGGCACCCTCGGCAACTGGACAGTCGCGATTTAATATTGCTAAACCCGATGCGCATGGAAGGTTCCCAGGGTTCCATCGTGATGCCTTTGGTGATTGGGTGCAGGAATATCCGGATGGGCTTGTTGATCCTTTCCGGGACATCGGACCTGTTGATAACGAGGCTCTAGGTGTGCCTTTAGACCAAGCGGGATTTTCCGTCCGGATCTATATGCGTTACGGATTACTTGTGGTGCTCTGGTTCTGGACAAGCGAACTTTTCGCTGAGGTGTTGAGAACGGAGGGTTATTTAAAACCACTGCTCCGCTACTTACCGCGATCCCCTGACTGGATCGAAGCTGGGAGGTGAATTATGGGAGTTGAAAAGTCGTTCGAGCAAATTGCACGCGAAGCAGAAGTTATTAAGCACTTCTTCGGGCCCAAAGTTTTGCAACTGGCTAGGGAATCGGTTCCTGGATTAGACAGCGATGCACGTGTTGGGCAGGTTTCTTTCTTGATTGCTGATCGCACCGGGATATCTGCAGCGTACCTTACTGAGCTGCTTAGGGGACGTACTAGCAGCAATATCAGTTTGGATTACGCGTTGCGGATTGCTGCGGCGATCAACTTGCGGTTGGACGAGGTTATAACCTCAATTTGTGAAGAATACCTAATCGAGGTTTATTAAACATTACTTGGAGCGTTGTGCTTTTCAAGCACCTCGCTCCTTTTTTTATTTCTTTGCTATGTTCAGATGTTGGGCGACTCCTGGTGCTAGGTCTGTAGTAAAATATTGTTTCAGTTCTTTAGGATCTATCCATTTAACCTCTGCAATTTCCCCTTTTATATATTCCTGATTATTATCTAGAAGTTGGCAGGAGTAATAGTATATCTTAACCGGGAATTGGGAATGGAACCAAAAAACAATTGAGGAGGTAAAGAAATACAATATTGAACCTTTTTCTCGACATATAGAAAAAGGAGCTGCTGTATTGATTGTGGGCTCGCGGACTGGGCGGGATTTTAAACTGCTCAGTGATGAGGGTTTTAAGTGACCGTTATGCTTGTGGCTTACTACTAGAATATTGCATAGTTGTGCAATCTTTTTAATGGTGCTATTGTAGCAGGTTCTAAGAACCTCTCCAGAAAGATCAAAACCAGCGGTGGCGTTGGCTGATTTAGCAACTTGCCAACAGGTTTTTTGGAGGTTGCGTTTTCTGGATTTTGAAGAATTTAATATTTGCTGTAAATTAATGCAATTCCTGCTATAAATACCAAAAGATAAATGCCTCGTTTAATCCACGTAAGGTTGATTTTTTTTGCGACCCGTTCTCCTATAAGCAAACCTAAGATCATGAACGGAAGTGAGAACAGCGCATACATAATTACAGGAGATGTTAATCTTTCTGAAAGGTAATGTCCAACTACGGTGAATGAACCGGTACAAAGCATGTAGGTAGCAATAGTATCTTTAACTTCTGTTTTAGTTAGCTGTGAATGATTGGAGGTGTAAATTCCTACTAAAGGTCCTTGAATATTAAAAAAAGCGCTCAGAAATCCAGCTATAAAACCAATTAAACTGCTCATACCCCAGCTAACAGGCAAGGACTTCTGCTGTACGAAGAAGCCGTAGAGTGCGTAGCTAATTAAAAAAATCCCAAAAATAAAAGAAAGCAGCTGTTCACTTATAACATTTAAAAAAAGCATCCCCAATGTTACTCCTATAGAAGAACCGATAAGTAATGGAACGATCCTCGGGAGCACTCTGGAAGTTTTTGTTTTGTAGGCAACAATACCTGTTGCGGTTGTAGATATTATTGCTACTAAAGGGATTGCTATCGGGAGGGGCAATATAAATGGAATTGCAGCCATTGATACGGTAGATACACCAAACCCGGTCAGTGCTGGGACAATACCTGCGAAGAAAAATAATAATGCCAGAAAAATATAATTCACTTGGTTGCTCAAGTATTATTTCATTTTAGGGAATTCTGTTCAACCTTTTTTAGGGCGTGCTGTAGAGTTACAGTTAGTATTTTGCAATTCCTAATTGATTGTAAGTGTTATATCTAGACTGGTACCATTTATTAAAAGAATTTATGGGATTTGTTAAAGTCGCTGTTCTTAAAAAAATATTACGGAAAAGTAAAAGTATGTGAATATACCCAATGCAATACCGATGATTAAAGATTTCTTTTAAGGTACATTGTGAAATTTCTTTATTAAGAATGTGTTGAACAGCGAAAGAACAACAAATACTACCAAAAGCTTGTTTAATATTTTTGGCCAGCGGGGTCGTTTGTTAAAAAACACAAATAAGCAGTCTTTCTGTAATTTGGGATACTAAAGTGTGTGGAATGCTTAGGGGATTTTGAATTTAAAACCATTGCTTTTAAGAGCCTTGTTTCGAGAATAAAGGCTTCTTTCCTGTGTGTGCTTGCTTAAGTTTTTATTCCTAAATCCTTTGCGAAGGATTTATAGATTTCCAGGTCTTTATTGGAATAGAGGACAAAGATAATTTTTTCCAATTCCGTTTCTCTGCTGGAGAGGTAATTTTTTACTGTTTTTAGTGTAATAGGTGCTGCTTTTTCAATTGGGAAACCAAAAGCACCGGTGGAAATTGCAGGGAAGGCAATTGATTTTAATCCCTGTTCTTCTGCAAGGTTCAGTGCTTTCTCGTAACAGCCTGCCAAAAGTTTTTCTTCTGGTTTGTCAATACCATAGCGGGGCCCAAGGCAGTGGATTACGTAGTTGCTTGGTAAATTGTAGCTAGTGGTAATAACACACTCTCCTACTTCAATTGGAGCCAGTTCTTTGCATTCTTCGTAAAGCTTTGGGCCTGCCGCGCGGTGTATAGCTCCGGCCACCCCGCCACCCGGTGCAAGACGGGCATTGGCCGCGTTCACAACAGCATCTGCTTTAACTTCTGTAATATCTCCTTTTGTTATTACAATTTTAGGGTTCATCATTAATTAGTATATCCCACCTTGCTTGCTAACTTCCAAAGATCTTTCTTAGAATTGTTTTTATTGTGGGAATGGGGGTTATCAAAAGCCGTGCTTTTAAGAGCGCTGTTCTTGCAGTGTTTGCTAATCCAAGATAAGCTTTAGAAGCTCAGGGAATTTTTTGGAGTTCATGTCGTTGTAG
>CAYVIL010000046.1:0-4177 GCA_964451675.1 uncultured Candidatus Saccharibacteria bacterium | reverse complement strand
GTGCATTCCACCCTCCCTCACCTTCTATAGATTGCTAGAGGAAAGCTAATCCAACACAACTTTCCTCTAGCTCACACGGAAGGATGCTCTAGTTCTGCACTAGGTCGAAGATCAGGTCGAACTCCACGCTATCGCTCTGAAGCAGATTGTCGTCAATATCAGCAGTCTGATCCGGGCACCAACCAGCGCCGTCGTTGTAAACGTCCTCATCCAACGTCAGACTGATCTTCACCATCTGGAAGTCGCCCGCACCGAGGGTCTGACCATCCATCTGTGAACCCTCGATGTAAAGCATACCGCCATTAGGACACCCAGTGAGATACCCCGCCATATTGTAGGCGTGGTAATCCGAGATAACCCAGCCGATAGGAGACTCAACGTTGGGATGGCTCTGATGGATCTGAGTCCTAAGATATCCAGCAAGCTCGCCTTCTCCAGGATCCCCGCAAGTGGTATCACCGGCACTGATTTCCGGCTCGTTACAGCCGTTGTCGTAGCTCACGATATTGTCGAGCGTGACCTTGACGTCGCCAGGCAGTGACCCCACATTCTGAAGCTTCCAAACGTGGGTCCATGTATCACCAGGAGCGAGGTTGTCGAGTTCAATATGCACTACGTCCGGGTCGTCCTGGCCATCGACCTGAAGATCAAGGGTACCCATCTGGAGCGTGTTGTCCTGTGCAGTCTCCGTATCAGAAAACACAGCCCAGGCGCCGGGGGCAACCCCAGCCACGGCTACGGCCACGAGCGCAACAACCAACAGCCCTGCTATTCCAACCAGAATCTTACGCGACATGAGTTTTTCCTCCTCATCTGTTGTAATCCAAACCAATTTGGGTTAAACCAGTGATCATTCCCGGTCTTCCGCTGGTTTGCCGGAAAACCTTTGAGGCTTGCCAGACCTTATACAAGCGTTCACCTCCCGTTAAAGCCTAAGGCGTCATTGTTAGCCATATTTTGTTAACGTGCATCGTTGATTTTTACATAAGCGTCCTATACTGTCAAGTACTTTCTTTACAGAAACACAATATACGGTCTATATTCAAAACAAATTCACTAGAGGACCAAAAATAATTAAAACCGCCAGTAAGGACCCATAGGGGGTTAAATTAAAAAAAAACCCCGGCTTTTGGTTTTGAACAAACCAAAAACAAGGGGGGGCTAGAACCAGGGTTTACTTTCCTAAAACCTGCCTAGCATACACACGCAAATACTTAAATGAAAACTGGGTTTGGCCGGTAGCAGAAACATACTGCGCAACCGCTTCCAACTGCTCCGGGTCCCAATTGTACTCACCACTCTCTCCAATACGATGGAAGCTAAAAATCAGCAAGCCCCGTGCTTCCCGCGACCTATCAACCCATTCCTTCACTTCCTCAACAGAAGTTTCAGAATCGGTCCAAACATTCTTTAGTCTATACCGCGACTCCCCGTCCAAAGGCAGTTCGTTAAAACCGCGCGGCCAGGACGTCCTGTGACTCAGGTAGTACTTCTTAATCAACTCCACTACCTGATCATTATATTTTCCGTAGGGCGAGGCAAAGCTGTGCACCCGAAACCCGGCGCCCTCTAACCAAGCCTTTGAGGTAGCTAACTCCAATTCTGCTTCATGTAAAGCAATCGCGGTTAGATCGGCGTGGGTCATTGAATGCGAACCAATTTCCCAACCGGCATCTGCCAGTTCGTGCAGTTGTTCGCGAGTCAAGTACCCTTCTGTACCAACAACCTGGGGAACTACATAAACTGTACCCACCTGCCCGTATTTCTCAAGAATTGGAAAAGCTGTTGTGTAAACAGACTCATAACCGTCATCAAAAGTGAAACTAACCATTCCCGGTGTTGAGTTCAGAGGCACAGGGTTTGGCCACAAACCGTAGAGTACAAAACCAAGAGCCCCAAACAACATAAAGATAACCGCTAGAAAAGGCCAGCGCAGAAAAACACGCCAGAGAGCAGAGCCTCCTCCTGTTTCAGGTAAAGTTGTCATTTCCATCCTCCTTTTCTTATCAGTGGCCTCAGTGGCCCTTCTTCCACTCAGTCAACGAACGCCCCAAAAACCATTCCAAAACAAGACTTTCCCAAAAAATGTAAGCATTCACAGGACTAAAAAGAAAGTAAAAAGGCAAACTTGTTAGCGCAAGCCAGGCTTTACCCTCCTTGCGTGCTTCAAGAACAGAAAAAAAGGTAACAATACCCATATTTATTAAGGTAAACAGCAAGAAAAGACGCAGCGCAGTCGGTTTAGTAAACGCATTAAAGATTGCTAAAAGAGCAATGATCGGATAAAGAGAACCCTCAGCAAAACCCCAAGCAACATTAAATATTAGACCGAAGCGCTTAAACATTGACCATTTATGTAACCGGATTACTTGTAGAAAACCCCGCAACCAGCGGCTGAGCTGATTGTAGTAAGTCCTAAAGTTGTGGGGATCCCGGGGGTAACATCGCGCTTCCGGAACCAAAACCACCCTGTACCCCTGCTCAAGCTGAAGCCAGGTTAAATCCATATCCTCAACCATACTGCGGTACGGAAATCCACCAAATGATTTTAAAACACCAGTACGATAAGCAGAAAAACAACCTGAACTAACCAGAGGCGTGCCCCAGTTGCTTTGGGTCTCTTTAATAACAGAAATACCCCAAAGATACTGTATATAGCGCATCCTTTCCCACACTGTCTTAATCCTTTGCGGAATGACAAACCCGCAAACCGATGCAACAGCAGGATCAGAAAGCGGCCTAATAATCCTCTCCAAAGCATCGACAGCTAACGTTGTATCTGCATCAATAGTAACTACTACAGCAGACCTGATAAACTGCAATGCGTAATTTTGCGCTTGCGCTTTTGTACCTGTGTTGCTGAGTGTGCGAATAACATCTACACCCAGCTGGCGAGCTAGCACACCTGTCCCGTCCGAGGAACAGTCATCGACAACTAAAATTCTGTCCGGAAGCCTTGTTTGCTTTTTTAGCGAACGGATAGTTGCACCAATATGCGCAACCTCATTATAGGCGGGTATAAGAACTGTTACTCTAACCTGTTTTAATGTCCAGTAATCCAAATCCGCAAAGACAGGACCTCTACCCATCAACGCATCACCAACCTTACGAAAAATATTCATCCAACAACCTCCTCACTTATTCTGACTGTTACATACCCTCCGCTTTAGACAAAAAAGCAATAACCAGCAGCCTTTTCCAATCTGTACCGTACGGGGTACAAGTAAGCAAAACCAATATAGGAGTCTCTGTTTCCCGGCCAGCACCGTCATATTCCTCCAGCGTTTGCCAAACCTGTTCCGGAGCAACGACTAATTGTTCGGTAACAATATATTGGTATGATGCGCCTGCGACCGAAATATTGACTGCATCCCCGCTTTCCAGCTCGTTAAGTCGGGCAAATACTTTAGGTAAAGGACCCCACTGGCGGTGGCCAATAACCAAACTTACTCCGGGTACACCAATATCCTGCAAACACGGCGCTAACTCACTGCAAACCCAAACTGGCTGTGTGTCCAGGCTAGAAAAATTCAACCCGTCTTCTAATTCACCAGAACAGGAAGAAGCTACTTCACTGTGCACTGAAATACCGGGAATTTGAATGTAGACAGGTTGAGCAAAGGATACTGCACTTAAAACAGGCGGTGTTGGAGTCGGAGATATGGTAGTTGGGACAGGGCTGGGCAGAGCTACACCTGAACCAGCAGGCAACTTAACAAACGGGGAAGCAGGTGTCCCAACAGGGTCCAAAGCTGTAGTAGGAAAGAGATTTACTGCTTCAACAGCTGCTACAGTAGATAAAGAAGCAGAATCAGCAGTTGAAAATCTGCAACTGCAGATCAGTAATACCAGAAAAAATAAAACCGCGCCCAACTGAAACTTTTTAAAGAGCATGTCTCCTCCTGCTTGCAAACATATCTTATATACTGCAGAAGTATAACACGGTATTATAGCAGAGATCAAATAAGAAATAAAGAAAAAACAAGTGGACTAAGCTATAAAGTCAAAAGGGAAACTAAAAATATAACTAAAAGCGTTAAGGGTTGCACAGCTGTAACAACTGGGATATCACTGCACAGCACTTTAACCTTATATAAGATTAAGGGAAGATAAATATCAACACATAAATCCCTGCAGTCCACCTGTAAAATAAAAATATAAAGATTTTGCAGAGCCT
>CAYVIL010000045.1:1069-4198 GCA_964451675.1 uncultured Candidatus Saccharibacteria bacterium | reverse complement strand
TAGGCGGGCCTGCATCCATCCAGCAAGCCATCCCGCATTCAAAAACGAATCCCGCTAATCAGCGGGATTCGTTTTTGAATAATGCAAGTTAAAAGTAATTTAATTGTTCTCCACTTTCAATACATCCTGAATGGCCTTTTCCAATGTATCTTTTGGCAAGGCACCCTGAGCCATCTGTGGCTGTTCTTCCTGCGGAATGAACAAGATTGACGGGATGCTCTTTATGCCGAACATCGCTGCCAATTCCTGCTGGTCTTCAGTGTCGATCCTGAAAACATCTACTTTTCCTTTATACTCTTCTGAAAGTTCTTCCAGCACCGGTTCTACTATCTTGCAGGGTTGGCACCAGTCCGCATAAAAATCAATGATGGCCGGTTTATCTCCTTCAAATTTCCATTCCTGGTTTTCTTCCACCTCTACTTTTTCTATGGATTCTTTATCTATTGCTGTTTCATTTACAGCTACTTTGTTTTTAAAGACTTTAACATTAACATCCTCACCGCTATTTTCTACAGAGAATGTAGTGCCCAGTGATTCTACAGTAACATTGCCGGTTTTAGTTATAAATCTATGAGATTCGTCTTTTTGAACTCTGGCGAATATAATTCCCACTTCTTCTTCGATTGTTGTTTCAGCTGTTTGCATTTTGGAGAGAGTTATCTTGCTGTTAGCGCCAATCCGGATGACTGAACCATCGTCAAGGGATAGTATTAATTTGCTGTTTTCTTCTGTTAGTATTGCGTCTCCTTCTTCTAATATATCACCCTCTTTAATTTCAATTTTGCGCTCATCAATAATTTTGTAAGCAGTGCCTAATACATAAGGTACACTAGCTTTAAATTTGAATGGTGTAGATTGTGTAGTTTCCGTTGGGGTCTGAGCTTGTGGTTTTGTTTCCTGTTGTTGCAGAACTATAACAGCTGTTGTAGCTATTGCAGAAAGAACTAAAACTATTGCCGCGATTATAATTATTGGTTTTATTTTTTTGGATTTTGCACCGGGTTCGTAGTTAGTGGCATCTACCGGAGTTGGAGTTGGTTCCTGGTTTAGTTCTGGTCTGTTATTTTCCATCAGGCTTATATTACTTTTTTTATAGTAGACTATAGAATTTTTTTATGCAAGTAGTAAAAATTTTCAAAAATTTAATAATTTAATTATTTAATTATTCTAATATCTTCTTTTTCCAAAGGTAGAAACCTACGCCTGCTAACGTTGCTACGCAAAACCCGTACCGCGGTTCTCGATGTGCACAGGTGGGTTTGGAGGAGGGTGCTGACAATACCGAGTCGTATTCCAGCGGTAGGCAGCGATTCACTGTGCCCAGTAACTAAAGATTAGACTTGACTTTTTTTATCTTCTCTTATTCTAGTTCAGCATTCCAAAATCATTAAAGGACCCGCTGTATATGGTTTCAATGTCACCAGTATTAACATTGATAATATCGATTGAATTGTATTCATTTTCCCACCAGTTTAGGCTATAGAAGCCAAGGTATGACTTAACTGTTTTTTTAGCTGCAACAATTACCTCATTATCCAACCAACCAATTAAAGCGTAATTATTGAACAGTGCCTTTTCATTTCCATTAATATCAGTGATCAGTAATGAAGCACTTGTTGTAGTTTTCTCGGCACCCTCTTCTTCGTCTCTTGTCCTATATAAGTTGTATATTGTTTGAGCGACTAAAGAATTATTAGGTGAAAAAGAAAGGCTCTTTGTTTCGTGTTGCTCTGTATGGCTTTTTGTTGAGTTTCCATATCTGTCATATTCATCAAATATCTTTTTTTCTTCTTTATTGTCTAGATTAAAAGTATAAGTTTGATTGTTGGTATAATTAATCCCGCCACAGCAAGCTGCGTCAGTGTTACAGTACGCTATGTGACGATTATCAGTACTGACATTTAAGAATCGCCTATTATTTAGAATTCCTTGATCTATTAATGGGAATGCGTCAACAATTTCTTTTTCCTCAACCCTGAGTTCATAGAGACCATTTGGTGTGTGTGAAAGTTGCCCTAGAGACCAGGTTTGTAGCCAAGGATTCGTACTTTGCACTTGAGACCAATCAACAAATCTAAAATAGGTTTCACTATCATAAGTATTATCTGTTAAATCTTTTTGTAATAGAAATTCTGCGGGCTGTTTACTTTCTAGGAGAACTTTATAGAAGTAGTGTTGTGTAACATACTCCCAATTATTGATTTGGCTGTAACGTTCGCTTACTACATTAATATCTTCCTTCGGTTCTGCTTTAATAATTATTACATACTCGCCGGTGGGAGAAAGGGAAAAGCCAAATTCATTATTGGATACATACCTTTTTGTGACAATGTCTCTGTCATAAAAGTATAACGAAGTATTATCTAGTGTATAGACTAATGCTCCGTTGTTTGCTATTTGAATAGCAGGTCTATCTTTCTCGATTTGGTAGTTGTTATTTATTGAAGGTTTTACTATTTCGAGAAATTTAACTCTTTCTTTATTGTTTATATTAATAGCATAAATAGCTACACTGTTTTCTCTATCTTCGATAGTTACCAGGGTGTTTTTTGTTTCAGAAAAGGGGAAGGGGTTTACTTGAGGAGAAGGAACCTCTTCGTCTTCAGTTGATTTTTCTGTTAGTATTGTTTCTGCTTTTTGTTCCAGCTCAGATGATTGTTGGTCAGTTGGTATTTCTTGGTTTTTCTTTAGTTTAGATTTGAGAACGAAAACAGTGGAAATTGCAACTGCAGCTAGGATAAATAAACTAAGGGATGCTATTACTATTCGTTTATTTGCCTTGAACAGGTTTACTCGCTGTTTCTGGTTTTTCTCAGGCGCGTTTTGCTCTACCTCAGTTTCCATGTTTTGAGTATAGCAGATTGTTGTGAATGGTTTTACTAATACACTGGTAAATAATACTCAATTTGCGGCGCTGTCAGGCGCTGTTCGAAGCTTTGTTGGAGTGTTTGGATTCTCCATCTCATCGGAGGGTCGCCGAGGAGGCGACTACCATTTTAACTTTCTTGTTTGGTTGGAGGGTCTGGACTCGAACCAGAATTCGACGCTTCAGAGGCGCCTGTCCCCTCCTCATTGGAGGGTCGCCGAGGAGGCGACTACCATTTTAACTTTCTTGTTTGGTTGGAGGGT
>CAYVIL010000045.1:0-969 GCA_964451675.1 uncultured Candidatus Saccharibacteria bacterium | reverse complement strand
CTGGACTCGAACCAGAATTCGACGCTTCAGAGGCGCCTGTCCTACCATTAGACGACCCTCCAACATCTTCAAAGTAATGTTTTAGTTTATTTTTAAGTACTTCTTTCCCGTATCCCGATTTGTAAAATTTTTCAGCTTGTGTAGCGTCTTGTCTATAAATGTAGGCTTCATAGAATATTAGCTCCCAAGGTCTGTTATCTTTTGTATATTTACCCCCTTCACCGTTGTTGTGCTCTTTAAATCGCTGTTTTAGATCCCCTGTATGTCCGGTGTATAACCTTTTGTTCTTTAGTGATTGAAGTATGTAACAATACCACATTTGAAAATTTTGAATCTCGCTATTTTAGTACCTGTCCCCTCCTCATCGGAGGGTCGCCGAGGAGGCGACTACCATTAGACGACCCTCCAACATCTTCAAAGTAATGTTTTAGTTTATTTTTAAGTACTTCTTTCCCGTATCCCGATTTGTAAAATTTTTCAGCTTGTGTAGCGTCTTGTCTATAAATGTAGGCTTCATAGAATATTAGCTCCCAAGGTCTGTTATCTTTTGTATATTTACCCCCTTCACCGTTGTTGTGCTCTTTAAATCGCTGTTTTAGATCCCCTGTATGTCCGGTGTATAACCTTTTGTTCTTTAGTGATTGAAGTATGTAACAATACCACATTTGAAAATTTTGAATCTCGCTATTTTAGTACCTGTCCCCTCCTCATCGGAGGGTCGCCGAGGAGGCGACTACCATTAGACGACCCGGCATTATTTTTGACCTGCCCGCCTTGACTATCCAGCAGTATTTTACCGCAAATTTATTTGTTTTTCATCTTTGTGATATAGTTATTTTATAGGGATAACGTAGCGCTTGGACGTTTGTCCAAGCTGTACGTTGTGGATAAATAAAAGGAGAGGGGAAAGATGACTATACAACTAACGGATCCTTTGGGTAATCCTGTTGTTTTTAGCATGATTTTCTG
>CAYVIL010000044.1:0-4342 GCA_964451675.1 uncultured Candidatus Saccharibacteria bacterium | reverse complement strand
TACGAGATATTGGCGTGACTGGAGTTCAGACGTGTGCTCTTCCGATCTCCGGAGCCGAGTTTAGATCAGACGTTGCGTTTAGCTGGTTACGAATCCCGCAACCTTTCAGGGCCGGGTGCTACAGTTGAAAAGGAGATGGGTGAACCGAATGCGTACGAGGGTCCTGGTATGTAGGTAAGTGTTGACATTGTCCGGTTTGTCGTTGGCTGCCAAGTGGCACAAAGCTGCTTGGCAGTTTTTCTTTTTACTTCTCCGCTGCCTCGAGGAATTCCCAGTTCCATTTTTGGCTTATCTTAAAGCATTATTCAGTCCCAAGGACTACATATCGTTGATTTGACAGCGTTTATTTGCCCCATGTTAATGTACTAACATGTCAGTACGTTGGTACGAGTTAATGTGAGAAGGGTGGTTAAACAAAGAGAAAAAGGGTTTAAGGGGATTTGTAGTGGGTGTGTTTTTTGGCGGACCCGCCTACTTTAAGAAACTTCGGCGAGATAAATTTTCGTTTTTTCTTCAAAAGAGCTAAAATAAAAGTGCCATGAAGGATCTAAACCTGGGAAGTTCTGACTATAACCAGCTTTTAGAACAATATCGTGACAAAATTAATGCGAGTAAGCTAATTTTCATCGGCGGTATGCCTGGTGCGGGTAAGTCATTTATCGCCCAGAGAATTGTTGAAATTTTTGGGGGAACTTGCCTTGAAATTGATGAGGCCCGTGATGACCTTTTTCCCGATCCCCAATATACTTTAGAGGAATCAATAAAAACCTATGAAGAAATTTACCGCAGGGCTAAGGAGGTAATTAAGAAGGGAAAGCGTGTTCTCGTCGTGGGTAGTTTTATTGGAACAAACGAGAGGGAGCGGGCTTTCGAGTTTGCTCAGAGAACGGTTAAGGACTCCTTCCTTCTGATTTGGATAGAAGCGCCGCGTAGTGTTAACATTTTACGGTTAGAGGAACGCCTTAAAAGTTCCCTGCAGAAAGCCGGAATAAAAGTTTACAAAAAATTTCAAAGGAGAGTTAAGACCCAGGAAAATTGTTCCCTCCCCGACCCAAGTGAAGGTAATGTAATTTGTCTCAAAAACACATGATCTAGTTCTTTTTTAGCTTTTGAATAATTTCTGTAGTTGAGGTTATTCCCGAATAGGGTAAAATTTTTATTCGTCCGCCGTAAGAGGCAACAAAATCGGCAACTTCTTTTTTTATTGGGCTGGTTTCCGGCAAACAAAATACTTCCGGTTTCAGAGCTTGCTCCGGTGCAAATGCGTTCGGATTGCCGACGAGGCTTTGATCGGGTAGAAGGATAACATAATCGACACATTTTAAATTTCCTACTATAGCGGCCCTCCCCTGAGCTTTTATTATGGGGCGCCCTTTGCCTTTAAACTTAGCAGTATCTAAGTCACTTGTTAACCCAACAACAAGTAAATCGCCCTCCTTCTTGGCTCGTTTCAGATATACAAGGTGCCCTGGGTGCAGCAGGTCGAAAATTCCCCTCACAAAGACAAAGGTTAGCCCTTCCTGTCTTTTCTGAAAAATTAAAGGCAGGAAGTCTTCATATGAATCAAAAATATTTTTGTCTTTCAAGACTTTTTGCATTTTGAAACTTATTCTATGTTTTTTTTACTGTTGTTATAATAATTCTATTCTTACTTTTTTCTTAATGTTATGCCTCAATTCTTATGGAGAACTATTTAGGTCCTAAGGATTTGCTAATGTTGTAGCGTAGGTGTTATTCGTAATTTGTATATTTTTTCGCGGAGCCTTTGGACTTTTCCTCCGGATACCGTTTTTCGTTTAGTTTGATTTTTTTTTCAAGTGCCTTGGCGGGGTCGATGCCGGTTTCGTGGGCGAGGAGTAGAAGGTAATTTAGAACATCAGCGATTTCTTCGGACAGGTCTTCTTTGTTTTCCTCTAGGTATTTTTCTACTTCTTCTCTGCTTTTCCATTGGAAAAGTTCTAAAACTTCTGCTGATTCAATTGCTAGTGATTCTGCTAAATTCCGCG
Source organism: uncultured Candidatus Saccharibacteria bacterium (assembly GCA_964451675.1). GTDB lineage: Bacteria > Patescibacteriota > WWE3 > JAUXAW01 > CAYREW01 > CAYREW01. Next base: position 2,336 of record CAYVIL010000044.1, on the reverse strand, counting down.
GGGTATGAAACTTTTTCCAGTCACGCCGGTCGCGGAATTCAATCAGCTTTTTAGTTAGTTCTTTAATACTGTCCGCCATTTGCCCATATTTTACACCATTACAGGTCGGGTTGTCAGGTTGGGGTGGGGGTTCAGGAAGATTTTTCTAGGTGTTTTTCTATAATTTCCGCAAAGTTTAGGCCTTTGCTGTATTCTTCCCATATTATTTTGCGTCGTTTTTGTTCCAGATGTTACAGCGCACTTTTACTCAGGGGAGGTGGTAGTTGGCTGCGGTGCTGGCAAGTAAATTTCATTATGATACTGAACATAGTCATAAACTGCTTTGTCTTTTGCCCAAATATATTTTTCTTCAATTTTATTTAAATCCGGGTCATACACTAAATAGCCTACCTCCTCTCCATATGGTTGATCATTTTTATTTTTATCTCCCAGCTGATTTCGGAAAACTATTAAGTTTTGATTGGCTTTGACCAGACAAGATCCCTGGAGGTCTGCAGTATCTTCAAACTGAGAAATAAATTTAACTGTCTTAGAATTTTCAAAGTCAATAATGACCAAGCCATAATCTTCCCCAGGAATTTGGTAATTTTTAGGAAAAACCACCAAGGTGTCAGAGATAAAATCCCCCACAGTTAAAGCCCCATCAGCAATTTTAGATATATTCCGGTACAACTCAAGGGAGGGAAATCGATAGATTTTTGCTTCGTACTCACTTCCAAAGGGATTCTCAAGCGAAGCTATAATATACTGGTCATTTGGAGAAAATTTTTGAATCGGAGCTTCATCCAAGCCTGTGGTAACGATTTGATATTCGCCTGTTTCGAGATTTAAAATGCCTGAGCTAACGATGTGTTGCATTTCCAAGTCTCTTTCTTGTACAATCGCGTATTTTTCGGAACTGCTGACATCGTTTAGAGAATAGTATTTTATACCGTCCTCTTCCACCTTTTTTTCAAGTAGTGTGGTTTCAGCTTCAGTCTCTTGATTATAAAGTTTTATATCATAATCTACATTTACTAAGAAATTTTTGTCTCTTAGCGGCTGCAATCTTTGTTTAAAAGGTGTTAATGACCTACTTTTTTCAATTTCCAGAATTACTTCTGTGTTAAGATTTGAAACCTGTGTGCGGTAAACAAATTTTTTCGACTCTTCTTCAGAATTTGGTTCCTCAACAGCTAGCCAGTATAGCCAGCGGCCGTCTGCTGACCACTGAAAGATTTCTACTGCTTGTTCCTGATTAATTTTTTGGAAAGTTTTATTATTAGGGTTAAAAATGAACAAGTCTCTATCAGAGGAATCGTCTTGTTTTCTTAGTAAAGCAATTAGCTGGAGTCTTTCTTCTGCCGCAGATTCTTCCAGGTGAGTTTTTTCATTTGTCGGAGAAGACGGTGCAGTTTTTTGTTTTAAAAATTTAGAATTATCTTTGCTAATAGTTAATAATATCAACAATAACCCTGCGAATAGGATAATAACTCCGACAAAATAAACGGGAAGCTTTATATTTTGCCAAATGAACTTTTTTCCCTTCTTTTCTGCTTTCCCAGTGATCTCTCCTTTTTCGGAAACGGGGTATTGTTGGTTCTCTTTGTTTTCTTCCATTTGGCTATGACTAGTACTAGCATGTAATAAATTCAGCTGTCAATAATGGAAACTAAAAGTTTTTGAAATATCACAAGCCAAATATGCTTCCCCACAGATTTATTTGACTATTTGCCTCTTTTATGCTATAAATGTCTTTAACAATTGAATAGCACACTGACAAGTTAGGCAAGCTCCTTACCGGGGGCTTTTTTTTACGGAAGAACCTTTTTGTAAGAGTCAATTCGGTTATCTCGGTTATCCCAAATCAGAAAGGGGGGTTGTTATGGGTAGGGACGAGTCGCTGGAAGATATCTTGAATAGTGATGATAGGCGCATTGATCCGGAAACAGGTGAGGTTCAAGAACGCGGAATGCTTGGTTGGTCAGCTACAGGGGAACGTATCGATCCTGATAGTGGTAAACTGCAGGAGCGTGGTTTGCTTGGTTGGTCAGCTACAGGGGAACGTATCGACCCTGATAGTGGTGAACTGCAGGAGCGTGGTTTGCTTGGTTGGTCAGCTACAGGGGAACGTATCGATCCTGATAGTGGTGAACTGCAGGAGCGTGGTTTGCTTGGTTGGTCGGGTACTGGTACCCGTATTGATAAAGAAACAGGTGAAGTTCAAGAGCGGGGACTGCTTGGTTGGTCTCCTACTACTTCGCGGCCAAGGCGATCAAGTAGAAGAGGAAGAGGTTCTGGTTCGCGCGGCCCCGGAGGAGGAGGTGGAGGTAGCGGCGGAGCAGGAGCAGGAGCAG
>CAYVIL010000043.1:0-4479 GCA_964451675.1 uncultured Candidatus Saccharibacteria bacterium | reverse complement strand
ATGAGATGGCGAAAAATATGTGTTATGCCGAGTACGCTATTAACCTCTCTCAAAAGTAAGCTGCATTGCTGGGCAATCTGCCCGTTCACTCACTATTTATTCTATTATTACGCTTTTGAAGATCTTGGGCTTGTGTTCAAGTTAGAGGAGATATAGAAACAGCATGGGTTTACAACGGTTTACAGTAAGCCACTGACTAGCGCGCTTCCTAAAATTGCTGATACAGCGTTAGCAGTAGCAGAATAGATAAATATTTTTTTAAAGCGATTCTCTTTAAGCATGAATTTGATTAAGATAGCTTCGAACACAATTACAGTTAACTCCATAATTACCAATACTATAAGGCCTGAAAATGGCAAAGATACGGTTGCTGTGTAAAACAAAGGAACAGAAATTAGATTTGCAAATAATATAGCAAGTAAAGCTTTTCGACTTCTAAAACCAAAAATGAGAAATAGCGGTGTTTCTAAACATAATGTAATTAATAGAAGCGGTAATATTGCTTTCGCATGATAAGTAATAAACGCGCTTGTGGAAACCGCTTTAAAACAAAATATCTTGCTTCCTCCAAAAGTGCTTCCAGTTCCTACTAGAAATCTATAATTAGGATTGTTTTCGTATTTAGCACACTCGTCAAAAGGTCCTCTGCTTGAATAGCTACAATGAACTTTAAGTTCTCCTGGGTCGCACCTAGCAGTAAGATAATCCGGGTTTATAATGTCGGCAAAAGTTTCTTTAGGAAGAAAAATTAAGACAAGGAGAGCTAGAAAAATAATAGAAAGAGTTTTTTTCATTAGCTTCAGTATATCAAATTTGAATATATTAAGTTTTAACTGGCTCTCCGTGGTTAGAAAACTTAGAAACTTTACAGTAAGGAATAAGTTAGTGCTAGATGCATAAAAGGTAAAAAAGAGCAGAAGCTTTGGTTATTTGCAGCTCCTGTACAGAGATCTTATAGCGTTTTGCTCTTGTATCTGAAGGGTATTTAGTATTTTTTTGACAAAATCTGCTAAAATTAGGTCACAGTGAATAGTGTATTTGAGCACCGTACCCTGAATTTAGAAAATAGGAAAAAGATAGTTTTTACCGCTTTTTCCAAAAAGCGTTTCTACCTCCGGTTCCCAATTAGTGGATTTGTGCTTCAAGAAGGTAAAGTACCAATAAATCCTTATATGAATTTTGAATATAATTTAGCTGGTCTGGTCGATAAAAAATTAATTAGAGTAGCAAACAATACTTTGTTGGAAAAAAGTAACGAGTTGTGGGTTTTTGGTGAAGTAAGTGACGGCGTACTAGTTGAAATTTTTTTGGCAAAAAAGAATAAAATTCCTGTGCGATACTTTGTGCCTAGTAAAGAAATGGGGAAGTTTGTTGAGCAAAGCCCCGATGATGTGGTTTTAGAAGATGTATCGCTCTGGATGTGGGAAAGGGTGCGGGCAGGTAAAGATTTAGCTCGCTGGCATCCCAGACTGCAAATAAAGAAGACGTACCCTCTAGTGTACTCTGCCTATTCAAAGCGCAATTTTTATTGGCATATGCAGATTAGCAAATACTGTATTGAAAAAAAGACAATTCCTTTAAATCCGTTTATGCTTTTCAAATACTTTCTTGGTGGTTCTGTTCCTCGTAAGTATGTTTATGAGGCAAACAATAGTATTGTACATATTTGCAATCAGGTTTGGTGTTTTGGTGAAATTAGTGATGGAGTGCTTGCTGAGGTTAAAATGGCTAGAGAGCAGGGGAAGGGTGTTAAGTATTTTAAAATCCGCGATACGAAGCCGGTAAAGTTTAGGAAAATTCCGCCTGAGTGGGTTAAGTTTGAGGAGAAAGAGTTGGAAAAATATCAGGATATTTTGGGATAGTAAAAATTAGATTAACTAGGTTGCCAAAATTAAAAAGCCCAAAACAGCCAGAGAGTGTGTTTGTTGCATCACCCTCTGGGCAGATTTTGGTATTTTGCTACTCCTTAATTAAGGTCTGCCACCACTATCTTCGCCAGGTACTTCAACTTCCGAACCAGGACCTTGCTGGGATTCTTCGCCAGCCCCAGGCGCAGGGGTTCCCGGAATATTTTCTTGACCTTCTTCCGTTTCTGTTTCTCCCGGTCCTGAAGGGATAGTTGCCGGAATGAATTGTTGTGCTTCTTCCGGTGCGTTTTCGCGAGCTTTGTTCAAATTCTGTTCAACTTTTTCTCTAACCTGGTTGCGGTTGGTATTAGAAATAGAATTTAATGCCTGCTCCATCCCTTGACTGGATACCTGCATAGCTTTCTGAATCGCTGATCTGGCTTGTTCCGGTACTTTTTCATATACTCCAGCCAAGACTTGTTGGGAGATTGATGTGCTTGTTGCCAGCAATTCTCCGACAGCGTCAGTAAATCCTTCTCCTGACTGAGCAGCAGCAACTACTCCTTTGGCGGCAGAGGTAACCATTTTGCCGTAGCGGTCCGCTGCTACTTCTGCTGCTTCACCCTTTCCTTTGTTTCCCATAGCTTCTGCTTCAGCCAGTTTTTCTTCCGCAATAGTAATTTGTTTTCTGGTTTTGCTTTCTGGGTTAGCAGTTAATGCTAGGCTTATATCTTCGCTCCAGGTATCAAGGAAATAGAGAGGACTGTCTGGAGTCAAACCAGGGTTAGGCAAAGTGGTGTCTTGCGCAAAAACGCAGGGTGATAAGACTGCAGCTGCAACTACTAAGACAATTAGTGCTTTTTTATTATTCATCTTTGTGTAATTTTCACCCCCTTTATACGTTGTTATTTAATCTACTTGTAAAGATTTTAACAGGTTGCAAATACTATGACAAATTGCTGCTGTTTTGTTATACTGTAGTAAGTACCACATATTTATGGAAAAAGACAGACCAGAGCAACCAGATGTATCCAATTCCCAGACTCCTTCTGACAGCTACCCTCCGAATACAGCAGATATATCTAGAAATAAATCTCTACCTACATGGTTAATTATTGTCAGTATTACGCTTGTTTGTTTAGTAGTAACTTTTAGCGGCTGGTTAGTAATAACCACTTATTTTCAGAAAGAACCTTTAATGCAAGAAAAGAATAATTCCACTGATTACAGTACGGATGCGGAACAGGAAATTGCCTGGGTTGAATATCAGAGCCAGGTCTGTAATTACAGCATTAAGTATCCAGAAACATGGTCTGTTTATACTCAAGCAGAACAGGAAGAGACAGGGACTGTTTTGTTTAGTTCCATTCCTATTAAGGGGGAAGAATCTTTAACAAGCAGGATGGTGAGGGTCCAGATAGCTTGTAGTTCTGTTGATCCTAATTTATCCCGGCAGGAAATAATTCAATATTTAAACTCCCGGTATCAAGAAGAGAGTATTTCTGCAGAACAGGAAATTCTAACTATTGATAATGTTGAATCTGTTTACCGGCAAGAAGTTACACCTGCTCAAGCAAGTTCTTTTGAGGAGTATTTTGTCTTTCCCTCTGTTGACACTGTAGTTATTGTCAATATTTCTCCTGCAAATTCTGCGCAAATAGATACAGCAAGAGCAGTTCTTCAAACACTAAGTTTTGGCAACTGAATTAATGGCGGGGTAGGTAGTTAGCCCTGCTTTCCTAACAATTGTAATTCCATCTATCTGTGGAATACTTTTCTCGGTAGAGTTTTTCAGCAAGAGTTGTTTCGTAATCAGTTAAACTGTTTTTTCTAAACGAGATCCCTTTTTGGGAGAATAAAGACCTAAACCCAGAAATCATTGCTTCTTCAACCTCTGCGATAGAAGGCCTTCTTCCCAATTCTTTTTCTACGCTTGTTACTTTTTTCCTTGCGGTTGCTAGAAGATCTTTTCGTTGTCGATCTTCACAGGTTAGGCAATCAAAAAGCTCAGGAAGGTTATTTTCAATAATGATTGTTCCGTGTTGTAAAACTACCCCTCTGATTCTAGCCTGAGCATTACCGGAAATTTTTTTACTATTAACAACAATATCGTAAGGGTTTGAATTTAAATAGCAACTGGCCTTTCTTTCCTCAGACACTAATTTCTTTTTCTTAGCTCTTAAACCAATTTCTTTTAATCCATAAACTAACGCATCGGACAGATAATTGTAGGCATCAGTAATTTTGTTTGGTAACGAGAACTCAGGTAAAACTAGCGAATAAACCAAATCGTTTTTATGTAAAACAGCCGTACCTCCGGTTATTCTCCTGACAAAATCAAATCCTTTTTCTCTTATTTCGTCAACACCAAAATTTTCTACTTCCTGATGGTAACCAATAGTTATTGCCGGCGGGGCAAAAGTGTAAAATCTAAGTGTGGGCGGGGACTTGCCTTCCGAACAGGAAATAACAACTGCTTCGTCAATTGCCATCTGCATCGGTCCGCCTTCATTTATACTCGGCAGCAATCTATACCTATCCATTTTAATCTTCAACTAATTCAATTGTCGTTGTTTGACTACCAATTAAAGTATCTTCAACAAATATTTCAGCGCTAATATTGTAAGGACCG
>CAYVIL010000042.1:0-5148 GCA_964451675.1 uncultured Candidatus Saccharibacteria bacterium | reverse complement strand
AATAGAAATTGGAACCAATTTCTTTGGGAACAAATTTATAAATATATTTAACCCCACTTTTGTAATCATTAGCAGAAGGATCCTCCTTTTCCAAATCAATCCAATCGCCGTTAAAATACATCCGCATATATTCAGGCGGACGCCCTTCATCATCCTGATAAATTACAGAATAGGTGTACCGTTGGCAAATTGGCCCCCAAAAAGGATACACATGCCCGTTGTAAAGGTTGGGGTCATTTTCTGTTCCTGGAAGTTTAGGAAAAATCTGCTCGCCGGGAGGTTTATCTTCGGCAAGTGCAGTGGGCGCTAAAAAAAGTATAAGCGCAAAAAAGAAAACAAAAAGTAACTTAAAAGGCAGGGTCTGCTTTCTCATCTAAAACTAATTCTAGCACGAAAATCTTTTCTAAGCCGCAATTACAAAGAAAGAGGTAATTTAATAATAAACTTGCTCCCCTCACCCAATGTACTTTCCACATCTACATAACCGTGATGAAGATTTATTATCTCTTTAGCAACAGAGAGGCCGAGGCCAAAACCGGGATCATCCCTGCCTACCCATGATTTATCTGCACGGTAAAAACGGTCAAAAATGTGCGGTAGATCTTCTTCTGCAATACCAATACCTGTATCAGCAACCTCGATTACCGCATATTCTTTTTCTGTGCGTGTTGATATCTTTACCTTACCGCCGCCCGGTGTGTATTTAATTGCATTATCAACAAAAACAGAAATCATCTCGCGCAAGTTATCTTTATCGCCTTTTAATGTAATTTTACTGAGATCTAAATCCAAAACAATATTTTTTTCCTCTGCCAAGGTTTGCAGCTTATCCACAGCGGTTTCAATTACTGCAGACAAATCTACCTCATCTAAAACAGTTTTATCGCCATTTTCAGTTACTCTTGAAAGAGTCAGCAAGTTATTGGATAAATTTTTTAAATCCTCAACATCAGCTAAATTGCTTTCAATAACTTCACGCGCCTCTGCTAAACCCATTTCTTTATTCCTCAGCGCGACTTCCATAGATGTTTTTAACGCTGTTAAAGGGGTACGCAGTTCGTGGGAAGCATCGGCAACAAATCGTTTTTGCTCCTCCAGAGCTTTTTGAATTGGCTGTAAAGTTTTACCGGCTAAAAAATAAGCTGCTGAACCAGAAACCAGCAAAATAACGCTGTTAATACCCACAAGCCGGTAGGCAAACCTTCTTTTTGCTTCTTTAAGTGCATCCTGGTATTCCATACTTTCAGCCAGATTTTGTAACTGAGGATCAAGATTTTCTAAATTCTTCGGTAAATGGCGTGGAACTCCTATACCTATTCTGTGCGCACGGTCAACTACAACCACCCAGCGATAGCTGCGAGCAAGCTCTTTACAAACAACCATATAAATAACAGCGCTGAAAGAAGCGCTGACCAGCATAATTATCAAAACATACCAGGCGGTTAGTTTTAAGCGAGCTGTGTTAAACATTGTTGGAAAATTCTAAACTAATTGATAGATAATTGATAATTGAACAGACGCCGAATGTCGTAATAGCGTAACTTCGAAATGCCGAATCTCCTCATCTCGCTATTCATCACCTCAGTCATTTATTTTATACCCAAACCCTCTTACTGTCTTAATAAAATCTTCTTTGAACGGTTTATCTATTTTATTCCGTAAATAGCCAATATAAACTTCTACAGTGTTAGGCAAAATATCTGCATCATAATCCCAAACATGACGAATAATTTGATCTTTGCTTAGTACTTTACCTTGATGGCGCATTAAATATTCCAAAAGGCTGAATTCTGTTTTTGTTAAATTGATAGTTTTACCAGCGCGGCTAACTTCGTAATTAACTGTATCAAGAACTAAATCCCCTACTGATAGCTTAGTTCCTAAATTATTTTTCGGGCGGCGGGATAAGGCACGGATGCGGGCTAAAAGTTCTGCAAAAGCAAACGGTTTTACTAAATAATCATCTGCTCCGCAGTTCAATCCTTTAACCTTATCCTCCAACTGACCTTTGGCTGTAAGAATAAGTACAGGGGTATGATTCTCATTATCTCTTAAAAGGCGGCAAATTTCTAAACCATCCATTTTTGGAAGCATTAAGTCTAAGATAATTACATCATACTCTTCCGTTACAGCAAGGTCATAACCATACTCACCGTCATAAGCTACATCTACAGCATAAGCTTCTTGTTCAAGCCCTTGTTTTATTGAATTAGCTATTTTGTGGTTATCTTCCACGACAAGAATACGCATAATATAACTCTCATTCCGGCCCCCTCACGCTGAGCGGTGGGGTCAAACTGGAGTCGAGAACTGTGGACGTCCGACGCCGCGTCGGACTCCAAGGCCAAATGCATAGCATTTGGACCATGATCCTGAATCAAGATTCTGCTTACGGGCCGGAGCCCGCAATAACGTTTTTCATCAGAATGACGTAGTTCGGGATAACACCCCTAGCAGTCATTCCGGACTTGATCCGGAATCAAAGCAGCGTGTTAACTCTACCCAGATCCTGACTTTCGTCAGGATGACCACTATGTATTGTAACCCAAATGCTGAAATTTAGCTGAAAAAGGCGGAAGGAGAACTGCATTTCTCTAAATCGCCAAAATCGGTTAAATACTTAAATAGAACCGTGAGCAGAAGATGACAGACACTTACTGATTAGTTGCAGTACATCAATTTCTTTTATAATATGGAACTAAAGGTTAATTTGTCCAATGTAAAGTTATGCCAAAAAAATTAAAAATAGCTTTAATTATAGTTTCATTATTAGTAATAAACACATTACTCTTAATTGTTTTAGGAAGAGGCTCTAAATATTGCGAAACTGATTTAGATTGTTATAGCAAATCCGGTTGTTACAACGGCTGTTGGAGTAAAATCCCCAGTTTACCAACATTCACATGTACTACTACCAAAGGACCTGATTTTTGTCTTTGCCACCAAAATAAATGTACTGCTGCAAATGAAATTCCAGAAGAAGTTGACAAAGAAAGATTAATTGAAGTATGTAAGAACGAGGATGAGTGCGACAAGAAGATTGAGCACTTTTTTAAAACATATAAAAACTATTAACGTAGGTCGTTTTCACCGGTTAAATCTAATTCCGTTATCTTTTTCGGTTCTTTACCTTCCAACCATTCCTGTTCCCCTACCTCATCAATAAAACTCTGTACGCGACCTACTATTCCGTTTTCCAAGCGGACCTTGTGTCCACGTGAGTGGTGTCTACTTTTAGTCAAAACCTCCCTAACCGCACCAGTAGTTAGCTGGCCTGTTTTATAGTGCTGTTTTTGTACAACATTAACCTTTTCCCCTACTACCGGTTTCCTTTTTCCTAGTTCAGCTTTTTTCATAATTTCTATAATATTCTAGCATCGTAAGACCAATGAAGAAGTGCCTGTCTCTGTTTTCTACGGCAGTCCCAATCTAAAGCAGTACAGTTTTTTTCCACAGCACCCCAATGGCGTTTAAAAGACTTCCACCTTTTTATCTGCCGCTCATCTTCCCCATCATCCAAACGCCGGCCGTAATAGTAGCGTATATACCACTGAAACCAACCGCGGGGATCCCGCTCATCTATCCATCCTTTCTCTCTCCACACAGAGAGAGGCAGAGAAGCATCTACACTAAAAAAGTTTAGCTCGGGATCCTTGCCTTCCGGTGAAAGTTTTGCATTTTTAAACCATTCATCCGGAAACTCATCTTTACAATCTGTGCAATATTTACCGCCAAACACGCCTAACTCAAGCATTTCTTCCGGTGTTAAATGAGGTTCAAAATCAGGGTGAAAGTCCTCTCCCATCGGAGCGGTTAACTCGTATTCATAACCTCGCTGCATTTTGTCGTCAACTGTGATTGTTTTAAGCACTGCTTCAATTGTAACACCGAAGGTGGTAAGTCAATTATACTTTGTTTATTTTCTAAGCAACTACAGCAATACAACACTTTACATTGGGATTACTAGCAATATACGTAAACGGGTTGATCAACATAAACGGAAGATTGTTGAAAGATTCACTGAAAAATACAATTTATGGAAACTCATCTATTACGAGATCTTCGACAACCCCAAAACTGCAATTGCGCGAGAGAAGCAATTAAAAAAATGGAGCAGAAAGAAGAAAGATAAATTGATAAATAAAATGAATCCTGAACGGAAAGAGTTGAAACCCTGAAAGAGCTCAGAATAGTTTATCAGCGCTACGCTTTGCTGGATTTCTCCATACGGGCTTAAAGCCCTTAGTCGAAATGACATAAACATGATGCTAAAATAAAATCATGTCCCCACTTATTACTGCATTACTAATCTCGTTCGGAATTCAAATATTCTTTTTTCTCTTTGCTGCAACATTTAAAACTGACAAATTTACAGATCTAGCTTACGGAATTAGCTTTGTAATTATTGCCCTTTATTTCTTATTCACAAACAATACTTATTTCCCAACCCAAATAGCAATTGCCGCCGCAGTAACAATTTGGAGTCTGAGATTAGCAACATATCTATTCATCAGAATTTTAAAAATTAAAAAGGATTCACGCTTTGATGAACGAAGAGAAAATTTACTGGAATTTGCAAAATTTTGGCTGTTACAGGCAATCAGTACCTGGGTAATTATGTTACCCACAATTGTGATCTTGTCTTCTAACAAAAGTAATTTAGTGGCGCAGACCTTGATAACCGGTGCGCTAATCTGGGCTTTTGGATTTACAATTGAAACAATAGCTGACTGGCAAAAATTTAGATTTAAAAACAAACCGGAAAATAAAAACCAGTGGATACAAAGCGGGCTGTGGAAATATTCCCGGCACCCTAATTATTTTGGTGAAATACTCTGCTGGTGGGGAATATTTATTATGGCACTTCCTTACTTGCAAGGAATTGAACTGTTAACAGTAGTAAGTCCGCTCTACATTACAATTTTACTTCTTTTTATTAGCGGAATACCCCCGCTGGAAAAAAAGCATGATGAAAAGTACGGCGGCCGCGAAGATTACCAACAATACAAAGAAAAAACCAGTGTTCTAATACCACTACCACCTAAAAATTAATGTATCTTTACAGAATTAATGTTAGCAAGTATAATTAATGTAATATGCAAAAAACTGTTTCTATTACAAGCCAGGGACAAATTACAATACCCGCAG
>CAYVIL010000041.1:855-5322 GCA_964451675.1 uncultured Candidatus Saccharibacteria bacterium | reverse complement strand
CTTGGGGCACCATTGCACGTTTTGAGGGAGGTCAGGCGGTCGTCTCCAGGGAGAAGCTCACCGGAACTTGGTTCTCTTCTGCTCCCCTTCCTCGCTTTGACCCTGCTCTGCCGGGCACGTCAACAATTTTTCCCAGCACACCAGTCTCCAGCAGCCTGACACTAGTTTGCTTGTCAACACTCCCCCGCTCGGCCAGCGCAACTCACGCTCCCGTCACGCTCCCGTATTGATCGCGGGCGCGCGCGCTGTCCCCTGGGGGTCAGGTCAAGTGACCTCTGGCAGTGTTGACGAGCCAAAACACCACTCGAATCTGGCAGAATACTTCAACTTTTATAGTATTCTTAGCTCGAATGGCTTTTTGGGGCGTCAAATCGCCTAGTTGCGCTTTAAAGAGCGATAGAAAAAGCAGGCTTCTTTCATTCTATGTTGTAATCCTAGCATTGTCCGATAATATTGTCAAACACTCAGCTACTCTATCCAAGCTCAGGGTTATTAGACTAGATTAGCGAAAAGTCAGAAACAAATTTAAGTTGCGGTGGCCGTGGTTGCCGGTTGGGAGAAGAAAGAAGCTTAAGAGTTAGGATGCAGTTACCTGCGTAATATGTTATTTGTTATACTTGGTTTAAGTTTTTTATTATGGCAAATTTTGAAAAGAAAGATTTAACCAAGAAAAGCGAAGATTTTTCGCGCTGGTACACAGATGTTGTGTTGCAAGCTGAGTTAGCTGACTATGCGCCTGTACGCGGCTGTATGGTTATCCGTCCCTACGGATACGCGCTTTGGGAAGGGGTCAAGGAAAACTTAGGTTCAATGATTAAAGATAGCGGTGTACCTAACGCTTATTTCCCTCTGTTTATCCCCTACTCTTTTTTGGAAAAGGAGCAAGAGCATGTGGAGGGCTTCAGCCCAGAAACAGCTGTGGTAACCCACGGTGGTGGTAAAGAATTGGATGAGCCTCTTGTTGTCCGTCCCACCTCAGAAACAATAATGTATTCCATGTTTGCCAAATGGATTCAGTCATACAGAGATTTACCGTTGAAAATTAATCAGTGGTGCAATATAGTGCGCTGGGAAAAAAGAACTTATTTGTTTTTGCGCACTTTAGAGTTTTTGTGGCAGGAGGGGCATACTGCCCATGCTACTTTGGATAATGCGGAAAAAGAAACTTTGGATCGTTTATATATGTATCAGAAATTTGTAGAAGATATTCTTGCTATCCCAGTAATTGTTGGGCGTAAGTCAGCAGCGGAAAAGTTTCCTGGAGCACTTGACACCTTTACTTTGGAAGCTTTAATGCCCGATGGTAAAGCTCTGCAGTGCGGGACCTCCCACAACTTAGGGCAAAATTTTTCCAAATCGTTTAAAATTAAGTACCAGGATCAACATGGTGAGCTACAGCATGTGTGGCAGACAAGTTGGGGTATGGCTACCAGGATTATTGGTGCTTTGATTATGGTGCACGGCGATGATCAGGGTTTGAAAATACCTCCCAAACTAGCTCCTACCCAGATAGTTATAGTTCCTATCGAACCGGAGAAAGATTCTCAGATGCAATACGCAAAGAGCCTTTCTGACAAACTAACTGCTGCTAATTTAAGGGTTGCTGTTGATTCTCGTGTCAACTACACACCTGGATATAAATTTAACTATTGGGAGCTTAGAGGTGTGCCAATTCGCATTGAAATTGGCAATCGTGAAGTTGCGGAAGAAAGTTTAACAGTTGCTAAGCGGGATACTGGGGAGAAAATCAGCATTCCTAATTCTGCAGCTGGAGAAAAACTTCCTGTTGTACTTGCGGATATCCAGCAGCGGCTTTTTGAGCAAGCAGATGCTTTTTTGGGCGAAAATACTTATCAAGTTGATGATTACGGTGAGTTTAAACAAATTATGCAGGAATCCAGAGGATTTATAAAAGCTTATTGGTGTGGTAGTTCCTCTTGTGAGCAAAAGATTAAAGATGATACCAAGGCTAGCCTACGTGCTATTCCTGTTGAGGAGCAGACTTTTGCTGGTGAAAAGTGTATTTGCTGTGGTAAAGAGGCTAAATATTACCCTTATTTTGCTCAGTCTTACTGAGCTGTGATTACTTTGTCAATAATTCCGTATTCCTTTGCGTTCTCTGGTGTCATGTAGAAATCACGGTCAATATCTTCGACAACTTTTTCCTTCTTCTGCCCGGTGTGTTTGGCAAGAATCTCCGCATATAAATCTTTCAGCCGCATAATTTCTTTGGCGTCTATTTCAATATCGGAAGCCTGTCCCCCTGCTTTGCCAATAGGTTGGTGTATGTGAATTACAGAGTGTGGAAGGCTTGTTCTTTTTTCTTCTGTGCCTGCAGATAGTAGTAAAGTTGCTGCCGAAGCTACTGTTCCTACAGCAATTGTAGCAACGTCAGGTTTTAGATAACGGATTGTATCGTATATTGCCATACCTGCGTATGCTTCTCCCCCAGGTGAGTTAATATACAGTTGGATATCTTTGTCCGGGTCTTCTGCTTGCAGAAACAGGAGTTGGGCAATAACAATATTAGCGGATGAACTAGTAATTGGACCGTTTACAAAGACGATTCTGTCTTTTAGCAGTCGGGAATAAATGTCAAAAGCACGCTCTTTGTTCCCTTCTTTTTCCACTACCATTGGTATGTATTGTAGGTTTTTTTCATTCATAGGTTTTTTCCTTTTCAACAATTATACCATTGAAATTATATATTTTATGGTTAATGTACTTTAAAGCCAAGGATATTGAGATATTAAGAGATTGGGATATTTTAGTGATTTTTTAATTTTCCTAATATCCTAATATCCTAATATCTTAGTATTTTAGTATCTTAAGCTGAGATTGTTAAACATATTAGAATTTATTGAAGCAATCACTTATTACCTAACTAGTCCTTCCATCACCTTCCTATTCTTCAACACATGTCTGATGTACGCTTTTCCTTGTTCACTCTTCAGTGTTTTTTTTATTTCTTCCTCCGGTGCGTGTTTTATTGCATCTTTTATTTCCTCATCGCTTACCTGAATGTTTTCATCTTTTGCAATTTCATCTAGAGCAAATTCCAATTTTAGATTTTGTTCTGCTAAGTTGCTGTATCTTTTCCGCAGTTCCTCTGCAGTTATTCCCTGTGATTCTAGGTATTGCTCCACTGGTATGTCCATTTGTTCTAGTTGCCCAAGTAGTCTGGATAGCATGTTGTTTGTTTCCCGTTCAATTAGTAGTTCGGAGATATTTACTTCTATTTCTTCTAAGAGTGCTTGTATTGCCTTTGCTTGCTGCTTTTCTCTTGCGGATTGTACTTTATCTGGCCTGTTTGCCTCTTTTTTCTGTTTTTGCTCTGTTGGTTCTCCGTTTGGTCCATAAATTTTTTTGTCCTTTTTTTCCAACGCTTCGTTGACTGCTTTTTTGTGATCCTTTAATTTAACTTCGGGTCTTAGTGCTGTGTGCGCTTCAAATTCTAAGTCCAGACCTTCTTCAAACTTTTTTATTTCAACTTTCGGTGGCATTAGCGGAGTAATGTTTTGCTCTTTAACTGCTTCTATGTAATAATTCGAAACCAGGCGGTTAATAATTTCCGCCCTAATTTTTTCCGCATCGAGTTTTTCCTCGACTACTTCTTTGGGAGCCTTCCCTTTTCTGAATCCGTCAATTTTTATTTCGGAAGCTAAGTCCGAAATAACCTTTTCTCGTGTCTTTTCTACTTCATTAGAAGGAACGCTTATTTGGAGTTTGACTTCCTGGTTTGGTAGATGTTCAATTTTGTTTACCACCATTCTTCTTCACCTTCGTCTTCCGGATCTTCCAACTCGTCCTCCGGCCAATCCGCATCGTCTTCATACTCGTTCCATTCCTCTGTGTTAGCTGCATCAAGGAGAACAAGCTCTTCCGACCCGCATTCTGGGCAGGTTTCTGGCTGTTCTGTGTCTGTGATTATGTTGCCACAGTTTTGGCATTCCCATTCTTGTTCGTTTGCCATTATTTATCACCACCCTCCGCGTAAAGGTTCCACCTTTTCTCCTTAATGTTTATTTGATGATAAATGATTAAGGTGGACGAGCTGAGTAGCTCAACAAGTAGATTGTAAAGCTACTCTTCAATAATAACAGATACGTTATACTGTCCAAAAAGGTTATTGTCAAGTAGCAGTTGTTGTTTGGTACACAATTTAGATCCTTTATAGATTATAGGACCAGCCTGTCTTAAGAAAGGACGTTGCTTTAGTGGACGCTTTAAATTTAATTTTGTTATACTAATAGGTAGCTGTGTGTGGAGCACACTTCTGGTACAGGGTCGGATGTAGGATAGAACTTTTGATAATAGAATGATAAGCGGGCGTGGCGGAATAAAGGACAGGCCTTAACGGGCCAGTGCAGCTGGGGCGTTTTAGGGATGCCTTTCCCTGTATCGTAGTGTGCGGAGCACACTTCTGGTACAGGGTCGGATGTAGGATAGAACTTTTGATAATAGAAT
>CAYVIL010000041.1:0-755 GCA_964451675.1 uncultured Candidatus Saccharibacteria bacterium | reverse complement strand
GATAAGCGGGCGTGGCGGAATTGGCAGACGCGCAGGACTTAGGATCCTGTGGGCTTAAAAACCCATGTGAGTTCAACTCTCACCGCCCGCACCATTAAACAATCCGCCTCTGGCGGATAGTTTTTAGAAGAAGTTTAGCTACGCAAAATTTCTTCATCGCAGCGCTTGCTCATTTGTTCCGGGAAGAGCTCTGCCAACGGTTGTGGAAGGCGTTTTCTGTTTTTCTGTTATACTAAAGACAACAATGAAAAAACAATTAAAAAACTTTTTTACATTCATCCGCAGGCAGGGTGTTGTTGGGCTGGCAATTGGATTTGTTTTAGGCGGTGCTACTTCTGCAGTTGTTTCTTCTTTGGTTGAGGATATTCTTAATCCTTTTATTGGGTTAATACTTGGCGGAACAGAAAGCCTTGAGCAAATGGTTTTTACTATTGGTTCAGCACAGATTAGGTGGGGCAATTTTTTTAGTACATTAATTGATTTTTTTGTAATTGCTGCTGTTGTTTATTTTGTTTTTAAGGGGCTTGGCTTGGAAAAAATTGATAAAAAGAAAAATACGTAGTTGTAATTTTTTTTTTGCTTTAAGTTGTACAGTGCGTTATATTCCGTATATAATTATATAAGGCTGTCGAACTCTTCAAAGGAGAGAACTATGACAATTGCAGTATTGTTGTACATAGCAGTGCTTGCAATTCTTATTCTTTTGACCTCTTATGATGTGTATAAGTGGAGGAACCGTTGGGTTGCCGTTATTT
>CAYVIL010000040.1:0-5566 GCA_964451675.1 uncultured Candidatus Saccharibacteria bacterium | reverse complement strand
AGCTGCGTTTAGGGATAGGCTGTTTAAGATTAACGGAGCTATGTATGCTAAAGACGGGTTTAATTTTGAGCGGGAGTTGGAAAATACGCGTATTCCTGTAGTACAGGCGGTTTTTGATCCCGCTTATTACTTCACTGCCCCAGACTCTATTAAGGAACTGAAGATTTACCTTTGGGAAGAAGTTACTGATTTATAGTCTTGTTACTGTGGTGGTTGGTCCATTCGCTAACCTGCTGGCCCCCCCACAGAACAACGTTATTTGTCTTTTCTTTTAATATTGATATGGTTTTTTGCTGTATATAAATTGCCGGCTGCGTAATGAAAAATGTAAACGTAGAAGATAGCATCCATTAGAAGAATAATAGCATAAGAGTGTAAAGTGGTGAGGTGGTTGGGAGGCTAGGATTCGAACCTAGATTGACGGGACCAAAACCCGTAGTCCTACCGTTAGACGACCTCCCAATAATTTGTTATTAGTTGTTTAGATATTATATCATCATTTCTTTTGCGTAAATCGTAGTCTCCTTATTGAAACTGCTATTAAGGGCTCGTTTTTTTATGTGTTAGCAGGTTTAATAGCAGTATTTGGAACTTATTTTCTTATTTAAAATTTTGAAAAGGCAAAATTCGTAAAGGGTTTAAAAGAAAGGAAGAAATTACTAACTTGATCCACAGTGCGCAACCATCCCACCCACCCACACTATTTTCACAGTACCGAAGGCAAGAAAAATTAATTTATTACAAAGAGTATAAAGAAAAAAGTTGCGGTATTTTTTTTACTATGTTAACATTAGCACTGTACTATAAGTCCTAGATATATAAAGAAAGGGGAATATTTATGAGCGCAGAAGTGGGCAAAGTTAGGGAAACTAACAGTGTCAATTTAGTTAAAAGATCACGGAAGTTTGCGGAAGCAGATTTGCTTCCCATTGTTAACGAGGTTCTTCCCAATAATTACCGAGTTAGCAGAGTTTTGGCACCTAACTTGTTTAGCCCCCAGGTAGTCGCATGTTGCTTTGCTGTTGTCCGGAAAGGGATTTTAAGCCCGCTCCGCTACGGTGTTCTTAGATTTATTGTTGGATCCTGCAACTGCACTTTGGTTATATATTCAGCAGATTTGCAAAAAGACAGTGTGCGGGCTAACTTAAGGCAGCAAGTTGCAAAGTTTGCAGAGGAGCACAGACTGATTCCGGAACTAGAAATATTTATTGACTAAGTAGATCGGCTGGATTAGAAATTATATTTCCTAATCTAGCCTTTTTTTATTTGTTTAGATCTAGATGTGCTAGAATTACTTGTATGGTTGTATTAGGAATTGACCCTGGTACTGCGCGGATGGGATGGGGTGTGGTTGAGAAAAATAATGGGAATCCAAAATATTTGCAATGCGGATGTTTAAAAACAGCAAAAAACAACAAGCCTGAACAGCGGTTGGAAACCTTGTATAATGGGCTTAGGCAACTTGTTAAACAGTTCGAGCCTGATGCTCTTGCTGTTGAAGGATTATATTTTTCGCAAAATGTAAAAACAGCTCTGTCTGTTGGCCAGGCAAAGGGGATTGTTTTGTTGGCAGCAGCGCAGTTTCATTTGCCTATTTTTGAATACACACCTCTCCAGATTAAACAGGCTTTAACTGGTTACGGTAGAGCAACAAAAAAGCAGATTCAGGCAATGGTTGTTCAGGAACTTAATTTGGATAAAGTCCCCCAGCCTGACGATGCTGCTGATGGTTTAGCTATTGCACTTACTCATTGTTATACAAGTGAGTATAGTAGAAGGTAGTTGCTTTATCGGCGAGCCCCATTGGAGAGGTGGGAAAGTAGAAAGTCAAAAGGGAATAATTATGATTGGAGCATTGAAAGGTACTATTTTTGCTAAAAATGAAAAAAGTGTTACTGTTATGGTGAATAATGTGGGGTATCGAGTGCATGTATCCCCTGCCTTGCTCTCTCGCCTTTCCGAGGATGATGAAGTAGTTCTTTATATTCACAGTTATGTTCGCGAGGATGCTCTTGAACTTTATGGGTTCTCCTCTCAGGCAGACTTGGAATTATTTGAGTTAATGATTGATGTTTCCGGTATTGGTCCGCGTACTGCCATTGGTATTTTGGATCGTGGGTCAGACGGTATTAGGAAAGCTGTTGCCGAGGCTGATGTTGCTTTTTTTACTACTGTGTCTGGTGTTGGCAAGAAGACAGCGCAGCGGTTGATTATTGAGCTTAAGCCAAAAATTGGTGATATGGTAGATTTGGACCTCGCTGGTGAAATTAGTGGTGAAACGCAGGATGTTGTTAACGCGCTGCAGGCTGTTGGTTTTAGCCAGAAAGAAGCGTTGGTGGCAGTGCGCAATTTGCCGGAAGGATTGGAGAGTGTAGAAGAAAAGGTTAAAGAGGCATTGAAAAAAGCGGGCTAGACGTGTAGTGATACAAGTATTCGTTTGCCAGATCTGCCATTAACACACGCTGTCGCTCTTAGTAACTTCGTTATGGTTCTGGGCGCAGCTAAAAACTCGCCGCCGTCCACTGTAGAGTGGATTGTAAATGTTAATTTTCGGCGGCTCCGTGCTTCCGTTTTTTGTCTGCCCTGCCCCGCTGAGCGGGACCTGCCTGTACGAATACTTGCGGGTTTGTAATGGAACACGTTTGAAACATGTAGCTGCGGGCTCCTGGCCCGCGGGAAGGAGATCGGCAGATGAAAGATGTTGCTCAGTTCCGTAGCACTTTTAAATGGAGCGCAACGCGTTTATTGCAAATGTTGGTCTGTTCAATGCAGTTTTGGTACGATCGTCTTTCAGGTATTGATGTACCAAAGCCTTGGTATTACGTTTTTGGAGGAGCTGTTCACAATTTTATTGAGTTTGCACATAAAGGGCCGCGTAGGGCAAGGTTTAAACCAACACCACACCGTCCTCTTTTTTACAAATCCCCGGTAAGTTTAGGTAGAGCCTGGTTTAATTTTTGGGCAAGGTATGTTCAAAAGCTAGGGGGAAAGGAAGAGGTTATTTGGAACCCGCCGTGGAACACTTATAGTACATTAGCTGGATTAGGCAGGCAGCTATTAGCTGGTGGAGGAGGCCATTCTGGTTATTACCCACGCTTGATGAAGCCTCTTTTTGCCTTTAATATCTGTGCTGTTGAATATTTTTTTGATACATATTTGTACTTGGATGGTTATGGATCCAGTTCAAAAATGCCTATAGTCGGACGTTTTGATCAACTGTGGCGAGTTAAGAAAAGCGGAGCGCTAGAATCGGTTTGGGCTTTTGAAGATTATGATGAAGCAATTGCAGTTACTGATTTAACTACCAGCCGCTACGCACCTAGTGATGCAAAGTATTTGCAAATTGCGCTTTATTTAGAAGCTCTTTCTGTGCTGATCAAGGAGGATAGTGAAGTAAGGAAGCAATTGGGCAGTGGTTGTGATCAACTCCCTTTGATGGGGTTTGTTTGGAATTTAAGAAGGGGCACCATAGTCCCCCGCTGGAGTTGGGATAGGGCACGTTTAGTAAGGCAGGCAGTGCGTGCTGATAATCGGCTTAGCACCAGCGATTTTGTCGAAACTGACAATGATTATGTATGCCGGGTGTGCCAGTGGCGCGAACATTGCCGCAATGTGCAAATAGACCCCTTAGATTTTGCCGGTGATGTTTTAGATAAGGTACGGATTGGCGAGTTAAGAGAGCAGAGCCCGAAACCGCCAAAACAGCTGTTTTTTAAGAAAGGAGTAAAAGCAGGCGGCTGGATGCGAGGTGAGCAGATTAGAGGAGAAGACATCGAGTAATTCCTTGAAGCTTTTTAAGCTTCAAGGTTTTTTTTTGCACATTTAAGTTATGTTATTATTAAGATTGAGCATTATGTTTGATTTTTTGGGATGGTTGCTTTTATTTTTAGGTAAGATCTATGTCAGAAACTAATTCCAACAATAATGATTTTGATAAATTAGTGACCTCGCTTCGCGCAGTAAGTTGGGCAGAGTTTTGCGGGCAGCAAAGAGTTAAGGAATCTTTGTCTATTGCTATTGAGGCTGCATTGGAGCGCGGTGAGCCAATGGGGCATGCTCTCCTTTACGGTCCTCCTGGTTTGGGAAAAACTACTCTTGCTTACCTTATTGCCCGTGAAATGAATGTAAGTATTCGTACTACCTCCGGTCCAGCTTTAGAAAGAGCTGGTGATTTAGCTTCTATTTTAACCAATTTGCAACCAGGCGATGTTTTGTTTATTGATGAAATCCACAGGTTAAGAAAAGCAATAGAAGAGACACTTTACCCAGCGATGGAAGATTTTAAATTAGATATTGTTGTTGGTAAAGGCCCTTCTGCGCGGATTTTGCGATTGGATGTTCCACCGTTTTGTTTGGTGGGAGCAACTACCCGGGCTGGGTTGCTTTCTTCGCCGTTGCGGGAGCGGTTTGGTCTTGTTCACCGCTTAAGTTTTTACAAGCCTAAAGATTTAGCAAAAATTATAAGGAACGGTGCAGAAAAATTAGATGTGCATATTGATGATGAAGCTGCGTTGACATTGGCACAACGGTCCCGGGGTACACCGAGGGCGGCACTAAAACTTTTGAAAAGGGTTCGTGATGTTGCACAGGTACGTGCAGAAGGAAAAATAACTGCGGGTGTTTTAAAGCAGGCTTTAAAAATTCTTAAAGTGGATGAGTTGGGGTTGGATGAAGCTGACCATCGCTTGCTTAGAGCTCTGATTGAAAAACATCAAGGCGGTCCGGTAGGCCTTTCTACTTTAGCTGCAACTATATCGGAAGATGAAGGTACTGTGGAAGATGTTTTAGAACCTTATTTGTTGCAGTTGGGATTTATTCGCCGTACTTCACGGGGTCGAGAAGCTACCCGTCGTGTTTATGATCATTTGGGTATCCCCTACCCTGCTGATGAGGATTCCCAAGACCAGCAGCAAATCCTTTAGTTACAGTCAAAACCAAAGTTAAACTTTGGTTTTGAAAAGGTTATTAAAGGGGCTATAATAATATAATATATGGTAAGGTTATCGGGCGGGATAGTATAGTGTGGAAGGAGAGGGCTACATGTGGATCCGCTTGGTGGAATTTGGCATAGTAAACGCTACCGGTTTGGTTGTTTGTGTTCTTGTGTTGGTTCTTACCTTTTTGGGATCTAATCTGTTTGGTATACCTAATCTTTTATTTGAGTGCCTTGCGCTACTTTTTATTAGTTATACATGGGGTGTAAGATCAGTTGTCAAGTTTCAGCAGGGGCTTCTGCTAATTTTAATTGTTTCATTGCTCGGGTTTCTGTTTGATCCGTTTTTATTCCAGCCTTTGTTTGGTTTGGAAACTGGTGATGCAGCAACTTGGATAGTTTCGTTCTTGGTAACAGGAATTACAGGCGGTTCGCTTTTGGTTGGTTATGTAATTGGTACTGTAGTGGAACGTAGTAGAAGTTAGTAGTTTTTTGGCGTTGGTGGGTTGCATTTTGTCCGCCAGCGCTTTTTTTTGTGTTAAAATTAGAAAAAGTATGCTGTGCCGCAGTGGCGGAACTGGCAGACGCGCAGCGTTCAGGACGCTGTGGTTTAAAAAACCGTGAGAGTTCAAA
>CAYVIL010000039.1:1646-5712 GCA_964451675.1 uncultured Candidatus Saccharibacteria bacterium | reverse complement strand
TCGAGCTGCGCTTCACTCGCACTGTGGCGAGTGAGGCGAAGAATCTTCGCCATCCTTGTCTCACCTCCTTCCCCGGCCCTGGGTAGCTTACCCTCTCGGCGGCCGGTACCCTTGAAAGGGAAAGTAGAAGCACATTAAATGCACTCCCTGTTTCCATTTCAAATTCTTTTTTAACAAGCATATGTAGCGGCGACGCATGCGTCGCGGCTACAGTTTTGCGAACATTCCTAAACTCACCAAGTAAACTTGATACGCTTGGGAATATTCAATTGTTAAAGAGCATTAACCAGTCCGCCAAAGGCGGATTGATGGCTGCTAAACTCGTACCTCCTTAAGCAGCCAATCAAAAAAGGCCGAGGCCTAGAAAGAAGTCTTACCTTCTTCGCAAGCCTCGGCTTAAAACCCATAAATAAAGGTTTTTCCGAAAGCCTCTCTCCTAGGTAGGGTAAGAAAAAAGCGTTTATTTAAAGTTCTTTTATTAAAAAAAGGAGCAAATTGCTAATCCTTTTTTCACTATCTATAGTATAGCAAAATATCTTATAATTGTCAAATTATGCTTCAGAAATTGTTTCCCGGGCGAGGAACAGAGAGTTGAAGAGGAAGAACCAGAAAAATTCCAAGTTGTAAGAATAAAATATCCCGGAAACAAGCAGACCTAAAATTGAACCAACTGCAGCTGTGTTTAATAATACAAGCAGTCTGTCTTTTGATTGCCAAATTGCATCAAACAGAGTATGCAAAAGCATAAAAATAAACAATGTGTAAAAAGTAAATCCCAAAACACCTGTTTCCGCCAGCACTTCCATCCACACGCTGTGAGCAGGAATATGTGCATCCTGCACAGGGTCTTTAGCAAAGTAATCATCTGCCAAACTTGTTTTTCTAAAATCTTCATTAAAACCGCCGTAACCGCCGCCAATAATTGGATGCATTGTAAATACTTCAAAGCCGCTGGCTAAAATCATTGCGTGTGCTTTAATTGCATCATTATTTGGTATATCCCGCAGTGAATGCAGACGGTCAACAATTGGCAGTCCAAAATACAACGATCCCACTACGGAAGCAGCAACAAGCAAAATTACAAACCCTGTTAAAATCTTAAACTCTTTAAACAAACCGCGAATTAGGAACAAGACTAACATAGTCCCCACAGCAACAACAAAAGCTGCCCAGCCGCTGCGGCTCAAGGTCATACCTAAAATAATTAGCAAGAACAGAGATGCACAAATATACAGCCAGCGCTTTTTTATCTTAACCTTGGCAATTGCCAAAGCAATAAAAGAAGGAATAACAGTAACTAAAAACCCGGCATAGTGGTTAATATCCCAAAATGTACCACCAATGCGCACAGGTTGGTATTCTGTAGGCCAAACTGCGGGCAGGACAAAATCAAAAAATTCATAAGCAATAAATTGAGCTACACTAACAAATCCGGTTGCAAACCCAACAAAAAGGTACAAGTAAAAAAGCTTAAATATAAAGTCAAACCCATGAGCAAAATAAACAGCACGAAGAACAAAATACAAGGCGCCAATTGCAGTGAAAAAAGAAAACAAACTTAAACTGTTGCCCAAATGATCAGCATTAATTAATGAAATAGCTCTGACAATCCAAAGGCCAACTAAAACAAGTAAAACACCATCATCAAACAAATTATTTGGCTTAAGCCAAAGCCAATACTTTCTGCGCCACTTAAGAAAAGAGACAGCAACAATTGCCAGTAGAACAACACGGACAGGCAACAAACGCGGAACACCCAGAGTAAACACTACCCTGTTATCAAGAGGAATAGTTGCAATAAAAAGGTATAAACCGTAACGAAGATCTCGCCAAGAAACAACAACAGTGAGAGTAAAAATAGCAATAGCGATCACTAAAGCGGTTATCATTGTTTACAAACTAACTCGTAAGCCTCCAAAGTTTTCTTTCCAGCCTCCTGCCAACTGTATTTATCCAAAATCCTTGCCTTTAACGCTTGGCTGCCTCTCGGCGCCTTTAAAGCAGATTCAATAGCGCCTTTGATAGATGCTTTACTATAAGGGTCACAATACCAAGCATAATCCTGCAAATATTCTTTACTGTAACCGCGGTTGCTGGCAACAACATTACAACCGGCTAACCCTGCTTCACAGTTTACCAAACCAGTAGTCTCAAATAAACTTGCAGATACATGAACTTGCGCAGACACAAAAGCGGAAGGCATTCTATGGTACGGTATGCTTTCAATATAGTGCAGCCAAGAATATTTTTCTATTCTTTTTCTAACACGCCAGCAGTATTCGGGATGATTAGAATTAAACCTACCTACCAGCAATAAATTAATCTCCGAATCATTTTCCTGCTTATACTTCCTCACTGCATCAATAATTCTTAGCTGATTCTTCCTTGCCTCAATCCTTGCAACACAAAGAATAAAATCTCCAAAATTAAACTTATCTTTAAACCAATACGGGTCCGGACTAAAAAATTTATGGACATCCACACCGTTTGGTACAACAATTAGCGGTTTTTCATTTCCTCTCCGCAAATCGGATTCTGCATCTACACCAGAACTCCAAACTTTTGGTGCTAAAGGCACTGCTTTATCCTCAACATCTTTCTGTGAATCTTGTACATCATACACTTGTTTTTCCCTACAAACATCACCAAACTCATTTAACAATTCCTGAGTTTCTAAATGAGCATTGGGTAGTAAAACATCTGCCATTCTCAATAGCCCAATCTGCTGTGTGCGAACCCCAATAAAAGCCTGGTAGAAAAACGCTTTTCTCTGACGGGAATCAAAAATAGCGCGATAAAAATTCTTAAAATACTCTCTGCTACCATAGGTCGGGAAAAATGGATTTATAATACGACGAAACCCGTACCGCATTTTTCTCTCATATTCATCTATTTCACTAAACCGATGGTGAATTGTCGAAAGAGCAACTAACTTATTCTGTTTTTTAGCGTTTTTTGCTTGCAGATAGGTTTCGTGGCATCGGTCTAAATTAAACAAATGCACCAAATCGTAATTAGACAAATCAGGCTCAAGCGCCAAACTAACACCAACCGTAACCCCGAGCTTTTCCAACTCTTCTTTTGTTTTCTTTAGCTGAATAGTATCCCCGCCCGGCCTGTCGAACAGGTCAACGCGCGACTGCATTAGGACTCGCATAGTACAATGATAACGCTACAATACTCCAATAACTCAATTTTTTATCTAATAGCCCGAATACTTAAATGAACTTGTTGTCTAGCTCCGTAAGGTCAATATCTTTAAAATCGGGATTTATTATCCGTTTGTAATTTAGGCGACGACTGCGAAAATTAGCCATTATTGCCAAAGGTACATCAAGCTGTTTCATATACGCAACAGCTTGTTTATTAAAGCGAGCCCTATTCTTAGGCGATGCTTTAACCTCTAGTATAACTAAATCTTCATCTAAAAAATCCAAGTAATACTTACCAATTATTTCACCTTCCAAAAGAATATTTACTGCCACCTCCCTTAGAAAGTTAAATTCTCTTTGCTTTAATAACTTCTCGATCCCTCTTTGATAATACTTCTCCAACAATGACGGTCCCAGCTCATTGTGAACAGAAAACAGAACTCCCATAATTTTATAACTTAACAATTTTACTATCAGTCATAATCCCTATTCGATTCGATTCGATCAACATTCGAGCCATTCGAGTATTGAGATGCATACAGTTGCTTATAGTTAACAATAAACTTTTTCATACCAAACCTATTTTGCACCCGAGCGCAGGCTTTTTTAGCTAGTTTACTCCGCAACTCTGAATTGTTAACCAACTGTTCAATTCTTTCCGCCAGCTGTTCCGGTTTATACGGATCAAAATAAAGTGCTGTATCTCCGGCAACATCTTTAAGCACAGGCAAATCAGAAACAATGCACGCACAGCCGGAGGCCATTGCTTCAACCAGAGCAATACCAAAACCCTCTGCCAAAGAAGGAATCACAAATATATCCAAACTATGCAAATAACCAGGTTTCTCTTCTTCATCAATGTAACCGAGAAATGAAATCGCAATATTGTCATCCTGCTTAACATTGTCATCCTG
>CAYVIL010000039.1:0-1546 GCA_964451675.1 uncultured Candidatus Saccharibacteria bacterium | reverse complement strand
ATTGTCATCCTGCTTAACATTGTCATCCTGACGAAAGTCAGGATCCTTAACCAAACGCTCCGCGTTTGGTTTTGGAGTCCGGCGCAACGTCGGACTTCCACTCTTTTCGATTCCGGGTCGGAGCCCGGAATGACTATTAATTACTGACAATTCTAAATCTTCAGCTTGCTTTTCTAAGTCCGGGCGGAGAACTCCATCCCCGGCAATATGAAAAGAGATATTTGGATATTGGGATATTAAGATGTCTGACTTCGAACTGCTGTCTGTTGTAGCTGCGGCCGTGCCTGCCGGCAGGCAGGCATCGTATGCCGCCTCTAAATAACCTGCCGCCTCTACTAAACAACCCACATTCTTCTCCACCGTCAGCCTGCTCAAAGTCCCAATTTTAACAACAGCTTTGTTTGTTTCGGATTTCGATAGTCGATTTTCGAATTTTCCCAAGGAAATTCCATTAGGAATCACCACCAACTTATCTTCTCTTATCCCCTCCTCCATTTTCACGTTCCCCACAGACTGCGTTAAAGCAACCTCCCGACTTGCAAGCAAATTAACAACATGATGATAAACAAAAATATTAACTGCCTTTTTCAAACCGGAAACCTGCCACCTGCTAAGAGGTGTATGTACATGCGAAATTCTAACCGGCACACCAACCAGCCAACCGGCTATCAGGGCATTAACAGAAGTTTTAAGTTGATGCGTATGCAAAATATCAACATTACCCCTACGGAGGAAGTTGGCAAGGCGGAGAATATACAAAGGGTCAATATCCAACTTGGGGGCATCAACCCTTACCTGTGCACCTACCTCAAAATAGCGCTGTGCCATTTCCCCCCAGGGAGAGACAACATATACTTCGTTCCGCGAAGATCCGTTACCAATCCGCGTAAATCCGCGAATTAGGTCCAAAACATGCTGTTCCACACCACCTGGAGAACCAGAATTCAAAACATAACAGATCCGCATTAGAACTATTTTAGCACAGCAGTTATGCTAAAATCCCCACATGAGTAAATCAATAGCAGTAGCAAAAAATTCATTTGAACAAAGTATTGTAGACAGGTCGCAGATATTCTTTTGGATGGTATTAAGCTTTTTAGGTTTGTTTATCAAACTTCTTATGTGGGATCACATCTATTCCAACGGGTACAGCATTGGCAGTTATACTTTTAAAGCAATGTTTACATACAGTGTGGCAACTTTTTTAATCAACCGGTTTCAGCCCAGCCCGCATTGGCGAGTTGGCGGTACAATAAAATCCGGAAGGCTGAACAGCTTTTTAATCCGCCCCTACGACTTTACTAGCCACACTTTTATGCAAACTGTCGGAGGCAGGTTTGCCGCTAACACGCTAATCAGCCTTCCCGCTTACATTACGTTACTTTTTGTTTTTAGAAACAGCTTATTACCGCCGCGGGGCGTAATAAATATTACGGCATTGCTACTTATTCTACCGCTGACACTTATATTGGGTTTCCTTATTAAATACGTTCTCGGCCTGATTGGATTTTGGACAACAGAAATTGGGGGATTTAACTTTTTAATC
>CAYVIL010000038.1:0-5851 GCA_964451675.1 uncultured Candidatus Saccharibacteria bacterium | reverse complement strand
GGACAAGGGTTTTGAGCGGCAATTAGGATAAACTGTGCTGGGAACGTTAATGTACCGGAAGCGCGTGAGATTGTGACTACCCCATCCTCTACAGGTTGCCGCAGAGCTTCCAGGACACTGCGAGGAAACTCTGCGAATTCATCCATAAATAAAACCCCGCTATGTGCTAAGCTTACTTCCCCAGGTTGAATATGTGTTCCGCCGCCAATGAGACCTACTCTGGAAACGGTATGGTGTGGACTGCGGAAAGGACGGGTGGAAATTAGTGTTGTTCCTGGTGCAAGATTTCCGGAAATAGAATAAATCTTTGTTGTTTCTATAGCTTCTTCAGTTGTCATGGTGGGTAGGATGGAGGGGAGCGTTCTGGCAAGCAATGTTTTCCCTGCTCCAGGCGGTCCTTTAAGTAAAACATTATGGCCGCCGGCTGCTGCTATTTCTAGCGCCCGTTTTGCTTGTAGTTGGCCTTTAATTTCTGCTAAATCATGTTCACATTCAATTTCAGTTTGTGTTAGCTCATTTACATCAGTAGTGGGGTGGGGTTGAATTAAGTTTACTTTGTGGAGGTGGTAGACTAGCTTGCTTAAACTCTCAACAGGTATGACATCAATGTTTCTGACAACAGAAGCTTCGGCTGCGTTTTCATTTGGTGTCAGCAAAGTTTTCCAGCCCAGCTTCTTAGTTAATAGGGTTGATGGCAGCACGCCCCGGACTGGACGCAAAGATCCGTCTAAAGATAGCTCGCCGACGACCATAGTTTTTTCCAGATCTGCTGATATTTCGCCGTTAGCAAGTAAAATGCCTAAAGCAATTGGCAAGTCGTACATGCTTCCTTCTTTAGGTAGTTCTGCTGGTGCGAGATTGATAGTGATGTGGTGATCGGGAAATTTGGCGCCGGAATTCCTTATTGCAGCACGAACTCTTTCTTTTGCTTCTTCGATAGCTTTATTAGGGAGGCCGACAATTTTGAAGCCGGGCCAACCTTGTTTTTTTACATCAACTTCCACTTCTACTAGTACACTATCTAAACCAACAGTGGCGCAAGAGTATATTGTAGCTAACATTTGGGTAGTAGCGTTAGGATAGCATGGATTAAAATTAGAGGCTAGCAGCACCTTCGGGACTAAAGGATCAATTATCTAAACTGGAACTGTAGTCGTAATTTGCAAAAAAACCGGTTTTTTGCTATAATAACAGTGCGTTTGGGAAGAACAGTAGTTGATCCGCCTCTGGCGGATAGGAAAGTCCAGACAGCACAGAGCAAAGGGTCGGGGCGTAAGCCCCGAATGGTAACATCTGGTGTCCCGGCCTGGAAACGGCGTCGGGAACAGGTAGTGAATTAACATTACCTGAGAGCAACAGAAACGATTCTTTACCTAACTCGTTTTAAGAAGTGGCGTTTTCGACACTTTTAGATAAGGTGAAGACTGAAACGGGCAATCCCACCTGCTGTAATCCACGAAGAACCGTTTGAACCTGCTCGGTGATTTGTCGGTTCCAAGATGGAGCACCTGAGTTAATAATCAGGAATTGAATCTTCCAAAAGAGGGTTTAATTAGATAGATAACTACTTAAAACAGAATCTGGCTTACTAACTTTCCAAACGCACTTTTTTATTTTTCTGTTAGCTTCTCGATTACAACACTCCCAGTTACAGTTATAGGTATGGCTAGTAAGGCTCCCCCAATTCCAGCCAGTCTTCCACCGACAGCTAAAGCTAGTAAAGTTACCAGAGGATCCAAGCCCACTGTTTGCTTCATCACCCGTGGTACCAGAATATTATTCTCCAGTTGTTGAATTAGAAAGAATAAAGCTGCTGCTGAGATTCCCATTAATGGTGATATTGATAAACCTACTAAGGCAGCAATGATCATAGATATAATAGGTCCGATTATTGGAAATATTTCAAGTATACCTGCTATTAAGGCTAGTGATACGGCGTAGTTCATACCAAGTAATATAAGACCTATGTAGGAAAGTGACCCCACGATAAAGGCGAGTGCTAATTGCCCTCTGACGTAAGCACCCAGTTGTTTTTCAATACGGTCTAGGAGTGTTTTTAATTTCGTTTCGTTGTTGGGAAAGAGTGAGAAGAGCTTTTCTTTTAAAATCCTCCTTTCCCATAAAAAGTAAAAGGCGAAGATTAACACAGTGATTAATTCAGCCGTATTAGAAAAAATTCCAACGGTGATTCTAACTATAAAGCCGGACAATGTGGAGGCATAACCTAGCAAAGCTTCGGTAAGCTGATCTGCGTAAGCTTCTAGTCCTAAAAATTTTATCACGCTTTCGAGAATGAACGGTAAGTTAGCAGCAAACCGCTGTGTTTGTGTAACTATGGGTGGGATTATTAATACACCCAGAAGAATTAGTAATGTTATAAGGACAGCGTAAACAGTTATTAACGCTATCAGTCGGCTGAATTTTCTTTCTTCTAGTTTCTTTACAGCTGGGAATAGTGCGGAAGAGATAATAAAAGCAATAAATAAGACTAATACCAGACTCCGTATTTGCCATAGCAGCCATGCTGAAATAAGGATGAAAAAAAAGGTTGCAACTGCTTTAGGATCTATTTTTATTGTCATTTCTCTAAGTAGGATTCTACCAGCGTTATAGCTTTGGTGTCAAAGCCTGGTTTGCTTATATCTAGCCAGTTTATATCTTTATCGCGTTCAAACCAAGTTAATTGGCGGCGGATGTATTTATGTAGGTCCCATTTAATTCGCTGCAGCATTTCTTGTTTGGTTTTCTTTCCTTCTAAGTATTCAACGACTGTTAAGTATATTAAGCCCTGCATTGGTTTTGTATTTTTGTAGCCCATTTCAATTAGTGTTTTAACTTCTTCAACTAATCCTTGCTCAACAACTTCTTCTGCCCAGTTGTCTGCCCGCTGGTAGAGGATTCTGCGGGGAGCTTTTAAACCAATCTTTAAAGAATTAAGGCGAGGTTCGCTCTTTATGTGGTCTGCTTTTTGGAAGCCTCTCCGTCGAAGACGCCGTCGGGCTCTTTTTAGCAAAACTAAAATGTTATTTTTAGTCCGCGGCTCGTCTCTCGGCCGCTTGTTTAAGTTCCGTATCAGTCGAGCGACCTCCGAGACGCATCTCCGGAGAGGACTTCCTTGCAAACCAGACCGTTGCAGGTTGTCTTTTTGCTTGCGCGTTGATGATTGTTTTTCTTGCTTGTCAGCTATTGCTATCTCAATAGCTCTTATCAATCTCCGCGGATTGTTTTTGTCAATTTCTTTTAGCCTATTTTGGTCTAATTCTTCCAATATTTCTGTTAGCTCCTCTGTTTCCAAGTTGTTCAGCTTTTTTCGCAGTTCCGGGTTAGCAGGCACACCGGAAAGTTCTATTTCACCAAGTGCAGCAGATATGTAGAAACCGGTTCCACCAACTAGGAACGGCAATTTTGCTTGTCCCCAAAGTTCTTGGAACTTGTTTTGGGCATACTCTTTAAAGTCTCCGGCGGAGAAGCGTTCATTAGGCTCAACCAGATCATAACCGTGAACATTAACTCCTTCAACACACCACAAACTGTCAGTGTTATAATTATCTTCAATATTTTGGCATTTACCTGCCTGCCGGCTAGGCAGGGATTTTGAAATTTGATATTTTAGCGGCAGCTTGCCTGTTCCAATATCCATGTATTTATAAACCTGCCTGCTGTCGGCAGAAACTGTTTCTCCGTTAAATTCATTGCAAAGTTTGATTGCCAGTGATGTTTTTCCCGAGCATGTAGGACCACAGATGGTGATGAGCTTATTGCTGTTCATGTTTTAATTATAGCAAGTTGCTTTTGTAGTAAAGTTGTGTACCCGGAAAGCCGAAGACCGAATTTCGAAATCGGAAACACAACTTCTATAAATTCTATCCGATAGCGTTTGTGGTATACTAGTATGTGTTATGAAAGCTGGTTTGTGGCAGGCGCTAAAGAGGAGGAGACTATGCCTGAGTTTGAACAATTTGATTGGGAAGCAGTGGCAGAAGAAGTAGGGAGTGCCCTTTCGCTTGAAGAAATAGAAGAATGGGACGAGAACGATAGAAGACTTGCAACAGCAGCTGTTTTACTTCACCGCGCGCTTGTCCCTTTCCTAGACGGTAGCATTGCTAATATCCTACTCCCTGATTTTTTTGGCTACAAAGTAGCAAAGGTTCTGTTAAATGATGCTGTATTAAATAAGCAGCATGTTGCTCGTGTGATCAATACGGCAATATTAGCAGAACGATACGAACTACTGCCTTAAAGTTGGCTGTTTATTACAGAGACGTTTGCTAGCAAAGCAAGTGGAGGGTACAAACGCTGGAAATGCTTGAGCTGATTGCTTGGGATGAGCTAAAGCACTCAAGTGACTTAAAGCACTCAAGTGATTTAAAGCACTCAAGTGACTTAAAGCACTCAAGTGACTTAAAGCACTCAAGTGACTTAAAGCACGAATGCGATTTCAATCCTTTCGTGCTTTTTTCTTTTAAAAAAGAAACCCTTCGGCACGCCTTTACGTTTTTCCGAAGGGTGTTGGTTTACATTGTCCGTGCATACACAAAACTTATAATATTTTGCATTCCCGTTACCAAAAAAGTGGCGATGTAAAGGAAAAGACCTGCAAGCGCGACTTTTGGCTTTGTTTTATAATTCGCCAAATTTTGGTTTCTATCAAACCTCTTTAATGCACATTTGGTTATTGTTGCGTCCATTCCCCACATAATGAAGATTAGGGCAGCCTGCGGTAACAGTAGCTTGGGCTTGAAGGCTGTTACTCCCAGTACTATTATTGCACTTAGGTACTTTACTACTTTACGCATAGCGGGGTGGAATGCTGCCAAGATATCACCCACAACTACGCCCCCGTCTAACGGTGCAGCTGGTAGTAAGTTAAGTAACGCTAGTGCTGACCACACATAGGACAACGCCATTAAGTGCCTATTGTCTAATACTAACCCGCAGACAAAAAATGTAGTACCAAACATAGTGGTACACAGCGGGCCCCACAGAGCGGTAAGTATGTGCACCCACGGTTTGGGCTGCTTTTTAAAGGTTAGAATACCTCCTAAAGGGATTAGAAGAAAAGGACCCGAGACAGGGATGCCTTTTTTTACCAGTGCCCAGGCGTGCATCATTTCGTGGAACCAGATAATAGCTACAAAGAGTGTTGCCAGCTTAAAAGTGCTGAAACCTGCCAACCAGGCAAGTTTCGGTACAAGAGCGGACAAAACTTTTCCTACAGTTAGAATTACTACAACGGAAAACGACACAGAAAGTATTTGCGCTAACCAAAAGGGGCACTGCGCAACTCGGCTCTGTGTTTTCTCCCAAACTTGCTTTCCAAATGTCATTGATCCCCCTCCTTATTGCATTTTAGTAATGTTATAGCTTATAAGATCTTAGCTGAAGGAAAGAATTATTTCAAATCTAGGTGGGAGTAGATTTTTCTTTTATCCAATCCAATATAATTTTGTGGCGGCGGCGTTTTTCTTCAAGTGGGATATTGTCTTTGTACATTTTTGCAGCAGCTGTCCCTTCACGCTCTGAATATTTGGCAACAAAAATTACATCAAAGCCAATCTCTTTTACTAAATCAACTGTATTTTGGAACTGTTCTTTTGTTTCTCCCGGAAAACCGACAATTATATCTGTACCAAGTTTAATATTCGGAATCTTTGTCTTAATTTTTTTAATTAGTTCTTTATATTCTTCCACAGTGTACGGACGGTTCATTTTTTTAAGTATTTCGTTGTCTCCGCTCTGCACCGGTAGGTGAATGTAACGTTCAAATTTGGGCATGGCTAAAACATTGATTAATTTATCCGGAAAGTTCCAGGGGTTTGGAGAGAGCAGTGATATTTTGCTAATACCTGGG
>CAYVIL010000037.1:0-5984 GCA_964451675.1 uncultured Candidatus Saccharibacteria bacterium | reverse complement strand
CGGAACGTTCTACTTTGAAATTTTCAATAACAGTCTCTCTTGCATCTTTCCCTAAAGAATCCCTTAATTCCTGATCATACAACAACTGAGAAATCTTAGCTGCTAAATCACGCGGATCACCGTTTTCAAAAAGCAGACAATTTTTTCCATCTTCAACTAAACCGCATCCTTTGTATATAGCAGATACAACACAAGCACGACCGGCTGCCATTGCTTCCAATAAAGTGAGCGGCTGGCCTAGTGTCCCATGACGTGATACTGCAGGCAAAACTAGAACAGAGGCCTCGTCCATCAAAGCTGGTACATCCTGTTCTCCTTCTCTAAACTCAACATTATCTTCATATCCTTTAAGTGCAACACACAACTTTTCAAAATTATGCTCAAAATCCGGATCCCTAACCTCTCTCCCAAAAAAGGCAAAAATGAACCTTGCTTTAGGGTGCTTAACCAGAACCACAGGAACCGCCGCAGCCAAAACAAAAGCACCTTTACGCTCCTCCAAAGGCCCAAGGAACAGCACAGTCTTAGAATTTCTGGACCGTTCTATATTGAAGAAGACATCCGCGTCAATACCTAGCGGGGTATATTCAGAAGAAATACCTTGGTTTTGTAACCTACTTCTGGTGATCTGGTCCACACTTGTTACTTTACTAACAAGCTTTTCGCCCCAAGCCAGTTTAGGTGAACCAAGCCGCGTATCATTAACAGTACACAAAGTATGAACAGTTGGAACTCGACAAACCTTACCTACAAGCCCAGTAAACCCGATCAAAACAGGTAGAGAGGAAAAGTCGTGAATAAGATCAATATTATATCTTTTGCACAAAAAAACAGCTCTCAGATAAAAAAGTATTCGCTGGAGAAAAAAGTTTTCTAATCTAACATAATGAAAATATAATCCTTCTTCATCATGTAAAGGCTCTCCAGCCTTAGATAATGAGGTTAAAACGTGGATCTCTAAATCGTAACTGTCTCGCAGCTTTCTGAGTAAAGTATAAACAGCAGACATTCCGGAACGCTCTACAGCTGGGTACCAAAGGCTGGGGCAGATAACTAATATATTCATTTTATATTTATATTCTTGAACAGGAAATCAGCAGTAGGCAGCTCACCTAACGATTTATCAGCAAAATTGCGAAAAGCAACCACCTGATAAGAAAACTGCCCCTCCTCATACAGTAAACTCATTAATTCGCTAAAAGTGTAGTTTGGATTATCATGTACCGTAACCTCCAAAAACAGATACCGCACGTTGGATAAGGTTTCTTTACCACCTTCCAAAACATGCTTCTCAAACCCCTCCACATCTATTTTAAGAATATCTATACAATCAAGACCGAAAGAATCAACTAGCCCATCCAGAGTCGCAACTTTAACAGCCTGAGGCTCTTTGCTACCCCCAACTACATCAGGTGTATTGCCTAAACTACTAACTGCCGGAGAGTCCGCATCAAATAACATCTCTGCCTCGCCCTTAAAATTGGAAACTGCCTTTTGCACAAGATGTACATTTGGATCCTCTGCAAAATTCTTTTCCAATGCCCTAAAAGTATCTTCAATAGGCTCAACAGCAATTATTCTAGCTTCCGGATACAAATCGCGTATCAACAGCGAAAAATAGCCAACATTAGCACCAATATCCAGAACAGTAGTAACTTCGGAAATTTCAGCAATCTGTAACATTCTCTGGTGGGAAGACAGAGCTGCTTGGTAACCAGCAATCCCAAAACGAAAATCAAAATAAATTTTACGTCCAAATAATACTGTGTGAGATTCGCTTAACCGGAACCTTTTTAACCCTAAAATTACGTAAACAAAAAGCAAATAATATTTTTTGCATATGAACAGTATTTTCCTACTAAACGGCCAAGGGGAAAACTTTATAAAACGTACATCGTAAAGCAACGACTTTTTAAAAAACCAGAGTAATGATTTCTTCTTTAACACTTTTTACCGCCTCTTTAACCAATTTCGCATCGCAGGTAAACCAGCAATAACAGTTAAAC
Organism: uncultured Candidatus Saccharibacteria bacterium; assembly: GCA_964451675.1. Lineage (GTDB taxonomy): Bacteria > Patescibacteriota > WWE3 > JAUXAW01 > CAYREW01 > CAYREW01. Next base: position 3,978 of record CAYVIL010000037.1, on the reverse strand, counting down.
TCAAAACCAACCCATACCAAAATACTTGTGTAACCGCCCAACCAGCATCAACGTATTTCTGCAAGTTGTGTTCTAACTCAAACTTTACAGTGGACAATCGCTTAGCGTTATCAACTTCAAAATAATTCATTCCCATACTACTCATCTCAGAATAAACTTTCCCATCAAGTACCCAACCAGAATCATAACCATCAAGAAAATTCAAATAGAAGGTAGCTTTGGGTGCATTATCTACTTCAACAACGTAATGCGCGTTATCAACCAAGCTATAATTAATCTCCACGCCAGACACAGGATCTACAGCATTCTCAACTGAAACAGGTCCACCCAAGCTGACCACAAAATTCGGCAAAGCATCTGGAACAATATAAACATTTTCCAACTCGGTGGGCTCTAAAAAATTACTCATAGCAGAAAAAACCTGTTCTAGAAGCTCTTTTCTAAATGGTGGATGCCATGGCCAAAGAAAATCCTTATCCGGAGCCAAGAAAACGTAGCGAATATTACCCTTTGCTAAAACAGTACGTAAGTTGTTCTGTGCATTATTATAATCGTTAACCAAAGCTTCCAAACCTTCACGGTCCCACAAATAGTAGTAATATGCCTTACCTAGAACAGATTCCTTCTGATACGAAGCGGCAGGAAAGTAGCGCGGGTACTTGCTACTAAACAAACTGTAGCTATCCCCAGGTAAAATTATCATTTTATAACCAGCTTCCTGCCGACGGAGCCATGCATCGTATTCAAAATACTTGGAAGGTAGATAAGGTTCAAAGGTCGTACCTACCCCCGTCGCTTCAAAAGATTTCTTAGAACTGAACAGTGCAGGATAGATAACCAACACAGGTAACAGAAAAAGAAGACAAGCTAATGTAATTCGCAAATATCCCTTTCTTCTTAGCTTTTGCAGCAAATTACTACAACCGAGACCAAAACAAATAGATACAGCTGTTGCACCGACCAGCAAAAATTTTGTTGGTAACCGATACATAACAGCCAAAGGTATATACTTATAAAATAAGGCGTTAATAAAGGAAAAAGGCGGATTAATGCCTTTAGCAAAGAGAGCAAACAGAACAGCAGCTCCTAGCCAAAAATACACCCGTTTTTTTTCCGCTGTTAAAAGGGAGAAAACATAAACCAACAAGAAAACCGGAATAAGCAAAAAAGTTAAAATCTGACTATCAAAATAAATAAATCCCCCCCAATCAGAATCAGCACCGATAGATGAAACCAAAGCATCTAAAAAACCTGTCCGAGATAGCGATTGCTTAATGGTCCCGATTGACATCGTACTAACACTGTGCGGTACAGATTTACCGATACTACTTTGAAACATAGGCAACAACCAAAAAACGTTTGCCAACACTAAACAAAAAACTGTCACTGCAAAAACAGATAAACCGCGTTTAACTGACCGGGCCTTATTTTCAGCAAGAAAAAAAACAGAATATACCCAGTAACCTATTTGGAAAACTACAATCAGTGGAACTATACGCAATTCATAATAACTAGCAACGCAGAGTACGACAGCTTGTAAAAAAGCAAAAAACCATATTCTTTCCCTCAGAGCCCGTATAAAAAAATATAAAGCAAGTGGTGTGAGAGCGTAAGTCATACATAAGTTCATTTGCCCAGTATGCAATCGAAAAACAACAAAATTATTGGAAACAAAATAAAGAGCAGCAAAAAGTGCCGCATTTTTATCCTTAAATAAATACTTTACTAGCAGGAATATAGAAACCGGTGCTATTACGAGGAAAGGGAAAAACCAGATTAAACGTTCGGTCCAGTTAAACCCTAGACCCAAATACTTATAAACAATTGCTTGTAATTGTTGTAGTGGAAAACGAGCAGACCCACCCCCTGTAAAGAACAATTTACCTCCACATATAGCCTTGTCCCATATAGACGGAGAATCTAGATAATCAAGCATCCAAGCGGGAGAACGTGCTCTCCAATCACCTCTGGCAATTATGTCTGTATCAAATATCCAAGGATGGTAAATAACTAAAATAACAGCAATCAGGGGGACAAAATATAACCAATGCTGCTTTAAACGAAGTTGAAACATAATAAATAATTAAACCAGAACCTAAGTCTCAGTCTTTTCCACAGCATCCTGGTAAATTATATCCCAATCAAATTGAGCCCCCAGCTCTTGAGCATTACTCTGCAAATTTTCGTAATTAGAATACTCACCAAAAAGAGAAATTAAAGCTGAAGGCAGTTCTTCCACAAAGCTATTTAAAACTACACCGCAATTATGCTCTTCAATCAAAGAACTAACCCAAACAGCATTAGTAATAATAACTGGCAAACCAGCCGCTAAATACTCCTTAACCTTAACAGGATCGCAGTAATAGGTATAATTATCATTGAGATTATAGGGAGCTAACCCTACCGCAAATTTGGACAACTTTTGCAAAATTTGTTCATTACTCATCCGACCCCAAAATTCAACCCTTTCTTGCAAACCTTTTTCTTCAACTAATCTCTTTAACTCAACTTCCTCGGGCCCTGAACCAATAATGTAAAGCCGCAGCTTAGGTAGATCACCAACAGCTTTAGCAAAGCCCTCCACTATCTCAAAAATCCCTTTTGTTTTGGTTAAATGCCCAACATAAACCAGCGAGTAAGGAATAATTTTGTCTGTTTCCCGCTGCTTTATACTAGCTACATGAACACCATTGGGAACCAGCAAATTCCGCTCCTCAGAAACGCCCTGTTCCCTGCGCACGTCCCGAATACGCTCAGAAACGGACCAACAGAAGTCGGACCGCTGTGCGCAGAACTTATCTAAAGACAAATAAAAATCATTGAAAATCAGCTCCTCAAACCGCTGTTTAGAATAGTCTGCTGAATAATAAACCACTGTTTTGTTGCGGAAAAAAAAGCGGACAATAATTCCAGGCAGTACATTTAAAGGATTAACACCAATATACAAATCATAATTCTTTGCCTGTGTAAAAGCATAAAAAAGTGAACGGAAAAAATCAGTCAAAAAGTTTATCCATTGATTATCACTCCATCTTTCAAAAAGTATTCTCTTCTCAATCTCTCCATTTTGATAAACAACAACCTGGGCCTCCTTGATCCCCTCCCCTAAAAACGGGTGCAGCAATGTAATAAGGCTTGCGGTACGAGATTTAAAAAAATTAATCAGAGGGTAAGAGGGAGCGTAAACCTGGCTCACGTGGGTAGAGACAAGTACTTTGGAAAACATAGCTTATTTTAACGTAAATTAACACACAATTGTAATAACCAGACGGGTATTAAAATCGGGAGTGGGAGCATAACTTATAAGGTTGCTTAGATTAGGAATCACCTCTATAATAGACCCTGCACCAATTAAGTACGCTTTTGATAGTAAAGGAGACAGTAAAAATGCCGCTTGCAATGTCTATAGTAGCTTGCATTCTTTGTTGCGGCTACGGCTTCTACAATTATTTAACCGGAGAAGGAAGATTAACAACTTTTGGTCCCTTGCTAGTAGGGGCGGCACTCTACACAGGTATAGTGGTCATAGACGGGATCCTTGCAGTATTCATACTGCTGGTAATCGCAATTGTGATCTTCACCATTCTTGGAATTGTACTTAGCAATCGAGTCAATTTCATCGCTATCATTAAAGACGTGGACACAGAAAACAGGGTGCAGAGACCTATGGCCACCCGGAGACCTGTGCTTACAGTTCGCGAGGAGATTGACAGTTATACTGTAGAAATCGCCCTAAGCTGGCAGAAATACCGGGAACTAAGGAAAAAATACCGCGATTTGGTTGGCAGAAGGGTATTGATCACTACCTGGAAAGGCGTACTGAAAAAGCAGGGTGAAAACCCACCGCTAGCACACCAAATACACATAATTAGATAAAATGAGGGGGTACTCTGATGGAAGTGACTTCTCTGGAGCAGTTTCTGGTCACAGCAGGAGCGGTAATCTGCCTACTCTTTGCTTACCATGCCTACCTGTTTG
>CAYVIL010000036.1:0-6617 GCA_964451675.1 uncultured Candidatus Saccharibacteria bacterium | reverse complement strand
GTCCTTGCGGATTCTTCGGCAGCGAGCAGAAAGCTTGCCGCTGTACAGCTAGTGAAATAAGACGATACCAACGCAAAATTTCTGGACCAATTTTGGACCGCATTGATATTCATTTAGAAGTACCTGCTGTAAAGATAGAAAAACTAATAGCAAAGGACCGCGAAGACAGAGAAACATCCTCCGAGGTACGCAAAAGAGTGGAAAAAGCAAGACAACTCCAAAGGAACCGGTTCAAAAACAGTAAAGTAAAAGCAAACGCTCAAATGGGTAACCGAGATATCAAGAAATTTACTAATATGGAAAAAGAAGCTGAACAATTGTTGCACCAAGCAGCTAAACAGTTTCATCTTTCTGCCCGGGCCTACAACAAAATAATCAAACTTTCCCGTACTATAGCGGACTTGGCAAACAGCGACGAGATTGAAAATCACCACGTAAGTGAGGCGTTGCAGTTCCGCTGGCACACAGAAGAGAGCTACCTATAACTGCGGGATTCTATTAATCTTACCTTTTTTCTAAACCAGCCCCAAACACACAACAACAAGTAAAACATAAACTACTTTTGACCCAGCATGTTCTTACGCAACTCCTTTATCCGCAATTCCACCGCTTCTTCACCATTCCATTTATTCAACTGCAAATTAGCCACTACATCAATTTGATCCCCTGACAACAGCCTCATTGTCCAATCGCCTTTATTGAAGGCAATTGCAGAAAGTATCTGCCCATCTAAAGTCCTCAGCCGCAGTTTTAGGTGTTTATTATCAGAACCAACACTACGAACACTGCAGACCTCTATATTTTCTATTAGAAATTTTGGTCTCGGATTGCCAACCCCAAACGGCTCGAATTGCTTCAACTTGGCCCAAAGTTCAGTTCCAACAAAAGCTGCGTTAATTTTGCAATCAACTTCTATTACCGGGTTAAACACCCCGCGGCTAACTTTTTCTTCCCCATAATTTAGCAGCCTTTCTCTAAACTCCACTATCCTCCTAGTCTCAATAGTAAACCCAGCGGCCATAGGGTGACCGCCAACATCTAACAAACAGTCAGCACACTCCCTCAAAGCAGCAATAATATTGAAACCTTTAATTGATCTTGCTGAACCTTTCGACACTTTTGCACCACGGGATATTGCTATCGACGGTCTATTAAAATCCTTTACTAAACCGCTTGCAACCAAACCAATAATACCCTCATGATAGTCTTCATGGTCTAAAATTATAAAAGAAGGTAAATCAACCAAATCTGTTAGCAATTCCTTCTTCGCTTTTTCAACAGCTTGGTTTGTTATCACCTGCCGTTCCCTATTTAATGTATTTAATCTTTCTGCCAAAACCCGCGCGGCTTCTTTATCGCGAGTGCACAAAAGGCGCAAAGCATCAGTAGCATCAGCCAATCTACCTGCAGCATTAATCCGTGGTCCCAAAATCCAACCTACTTCGTATGTGCCTATTTCTTTCCCTCGCAAACCAGCCACTTGCTTTAATCCTGCTAGCCCTTCTCTTGTGTTTCTGTTCAAATTATCCAACCCAAATTTAACCAATGAGCGATTAGGACCTATTAAAGGTTCTAAATCACAAAGTGTACCTACTGCAACTAAATCTAAACCTGCGCTAGAGAATTCCTCTTTTAAGGCACCTTGTTCCTGCGACTGGAACTCTGTACGCAACAACACTGACAATACCCAACTGATTCCAGCACCACAAACTGTATCGGTCCAAACAGCAGTTTGCGATTCTGGAAGTTCGTTAGGCTGTTGGTGATGGTCAGTAATCACAACATCAAAGCCTTTTGATCTAGCATACTCAACTTCTTCAGTAGCTGTAATACCGCAATCAACAGTTATTAACAAAGGACTCCCTTCCTGTCTGGGATTTAGATTTTGTTCCGCCTGCCAATCAAGCAGCAACTTGGAAATTGCATTAACGGAGTCAAGACTTAATCCATAACCATGCTCAAACCGATTGGGAATAAAAGGAAGAATGTTTTCGTAACCCATACCTTTATAAAGAGTTTCCCACAATATTGCAGTAGCACATAATCCATCTACATCATAATCGCCATGAATAACAATCAATCTTTGTTGATCTATTACTTTTTGGATAAGGTTTACAGTCTTCTTTAGGGAGGTTTCATCTAAACCTACGAGAGAGGGTTCGCTAACTATCTCCGCTGGTGATCTGGGTTGAAAAAAGTCTTGTACTTCTTCTTCTCTTTCCAAACCACGATTTTCCAACAATAATTGCACAATATCTTCAACACATTGAGGAGCCTTATTATTCAAAAGTTTCCAACTTTTTTCCATTGCTTAAAAAGTATAGCATCAGGGGGGCAAACAAAAAGAAGCTTCGGAATTAGGTAACCACGAACTATAATACTACTGTCAGTACACCGCCAAGAACTAATATAAATCCCAAAAAGACCTGCAAAAACCACGGAATATTCAACTTGTATTCAGGTCTTCGTTCCCCTTGCTTCCTTACCTTAGAATAAATTACCAATACAATAATTCCAGTTAAGCTCCCCGTAATTGCTCCCGTTGTTCCCAACACTTTTATAAAGTCGTGCGAAACTAAAAAGAACAGGGCTACAGGCACCAAACAAGAAATTGCCCAAGCTACATACTTATTAACCCCCCAATCGCGGTAATACGTTTCTCTTAACACATAGCCTAGTGTCAAAAACGATGTAGCCATAGCAAAGACTGCAAGTAATGCACCGCCAATAGAAATCCAAGCAGGAAGAAACTTTACCAGACCAGTGATAGCGTCATCAGAAGTTACACCACCGCTTATGCCCAACACAGTCAAAGTAAACAGCAAATAAGCACATGCTGGTATTAATGTCCCTAATATTATTGCTTTTTTAAAAAGGGTATGTTCATGACGTAAAATTTCTTCTACCTCAGGAATAACAGAAGCACTGTGTAAAGCAAACAAAATAACCCCATATGGTAATAAAAGAAGATGAAATTCGGAAACGACTAAGGGAGCATAATTAGCTAGAGAAATTTGGGAATGGGCAACAAAAAAAAGTAAAATAACTAAACCAATAATGCCCAGAGTCAAAAAAATCTCCACTCCGGAAAGAGCTTTCAACCCAATCAAAACCAAAATCGAACCCAAAAACGCAAAAAGCAAACTACAAAGTAACGGGTTAGCACCAAAAATAAAGGTCAAAAATTCGCCACCCTTAATTATATAAGCAAGCAAAGCACCGTAAATACCAACCAAACTAGCTATTGTTGCCAAAACCTCACCAACATGACCAAAATATATTTGTGCATAACCGGCTAATTGATGATCCCCTTTGGTCCTTAATATCACCTCTCCGTACATTAAATTTAAAAGTAACACAACGCCGCTTAAAAGGATTAAAGACCCGAGACCAACCAAAACACCCGCCTGCGCAACAGCATAGGGAATTCCTAAAATTCCAGCTCCAATTGCAGTACCGATCAATGTGGCTGTAGCTTGTAAAAGTTTAGCCTTCACAAAGATTAGTGTAGCATAGTAAGATAATAAAGAAACAAAACCATGGGAAGAATAATAAGTATTGAAACACTAGAAAAGATTGGGGAACCGGTAACTCTCTGCGGTTGGGTAAACTCCCATCGCGAGCACGGGAAAATCGTATTTATTGACCTGCGAGACCGCTCAGGCATTGTTCAAATAGTTGCCAGCGGTGAATTAGCCGCAGAGGCAAAAAAGCTGCGCAAAGAATATGTAATTGAAGTCAAGGGTGAGGTAAAAAAAAGACCGAAAACTCTTGTAAACCCTGATATCGAAACCGGGGCTATAGAGATAAAAGCAGAAACAATAAAAATATTGGCAGAGGCCAAGAACCCACCATTTGATATTTCCTCTGAAGGGCATAATATTGACGAACAATTACGGCTGCAATACCGATACCTAGATTTACGCCGTCCCCGCATGGCTAATAATCTGCGCGTTAGAAACAAAGCCATCCAATTCATCCGTAAATATTTACTTGAAAGAGATTTTTGCGAAATAGAAACACCAATATTGACCAAGTCAACCCCGGAGGGTGCTCGCGATTTTATTGTTCCCTCCCGTCTGCAACCAGGTAAATTTTACGCTCTCCCCCAAAGTCCGCAACAATACAAACAGTTGTTAATAGTTGCTGGTTTTGAACGATATTTTCAAATAGCAAGGTGTTTCCGCGACGAGGATCCACGTGCCGATCGTGCCTATGGTGAATTCACCCAACTCGATCTCGAAATGTCATTTGTTACTCAGGAAGATATCTTACAGATTACAGAAAGTCTTTTTACGCAAATGGTAGAAGAAATTTGGCCGGATAAAAGAATCAAAGAGAAACCATGGCCCAGATTAACCCACAAAGAAGCTATAGAAAAGTACGGAACCGACAAACCAGATCTACGCGATAACAAAGATGATTCCAATGAGCTTGCTTTTTCCTGGACAATAGGGTTCCCGCTTTTCACAAAACAAACTAAAGACGACTACTTTCACGGAGCAGGTGAAAACTTAGCACCGAGCCATCATATGTTCACCGCACCACATCCGAATGATATCGACTTACTCGAAACAGAGCCTCTCAAAGTTCGCGGTTTGCAGCACGACATGGTCCTAAACGGTTACGAAGTTGGTGGTGGTAGCATTCGTATCCATGAAGCAAAAATTCAAGAAAAGGTTTTTGAACTTATCGGTTTTGAAGAAGAGCAAAAAAAAGAATTCGAGCACATGCTTACTGCTTTTGAATACGGTGTCCCTCCCCATGGCGGAATTGCACCTGGAATAGACCGACTACTGATGGTAATCCTTGGAGAACCAAGTTTACGAGAAGTCATTGCTTTCCCAACCAGCGGAGCAGGTGAAACAGCAGTAATGAACGCACCTAGCGAAGTAGACAGGAAACAGCTTACAGAATTGGGACTAAAAGTAGTAAAGAAAGAAAACGAAAACTAAAAGGCTGAGCGAATTTAAAAGAAGCAAAAAGTGAGGTGTGCATTCTACATCACTGCAAACTGCATTCCTTTGTATTGCGTATTACAAAATTTAAACACTTGGTACTAAAAAAACCCTGAACTACCTGAATCAATAACTTTTTAAAAACTAAGAGGACCATGCTTACAAATCCAATTTACACACTAGCAAAACTTTACCGTAAGGTTAAAGGCTTTTACGCAAAAAAAAAGCACGATGGTGTTATTACACCCCAGAAATATCTCCGCATTGCTTCTGCCTTAATTATACTGGTAGCCACTTTTGCAATCGGTAAGCACACTGCCTTAACCAACGCGCGCCAAGATCACATTAAAAGCTCAAGCGCAACCTCGGAAATTAAAGAAGAGGAGCAGCAACAGTTAACACCTAAAGAAAACTACCCCCGCCGTATCCCAAACTCACCGAAAATAGCTTCTATGTCAGCACAAGCTTACTACGTTATAGCAGCGGAAAACCAAAAAGTACTTTTAGAAAAAAATGCTAACCAGAAACTGCCCCCAGCATCGACAACCAAAATTGCTACAGCTCTTGTAGCCCTAAAAAACTACGCTTTAAACCAGCAATTACTTGTACCTGAAGAATGTACTCATCTTGAAGCGCGCAGAATAGGCTACAAAAACGGACAGCAAATTATAGTAGAAAATCTACTTTACGATCTATTAACCCAATCTGCTGCCGACGCAGCCTGCAGCTTAGCCGAAAACTACAATGGGGGCACTGCAAAATTTGTAGACGCTATGAACAGCTTAGTATCAAATCTTAATTTGCAACAAACTCATTTTACAAACCCTACAGGATTTGATGGAATCAACGGGGACCACTATTCAACAGCAAAGGAGCTAACTTTTCTTGCCAAACAAGCAATGGAAAGCGGTGTCTTCAGAAAAATTGTCGGAACAAGAACGGGAACTACCAACGAACTGCTTCAAAGAATTCCTGGAACCACTGGAATTAAAACTGGCTGGACTGAAGAAGCTAAAGGATGCCTTGTGTTTTCTGTAGAAAGAAACGGGTACGAAATAATAGGCACACTGCTTGGTAGTGACGACCGCTTTGCTGATGCAGAAACGATTATTAGCTGGGTTTACCAAGTTTATGAGTGGGAAAAATAAAGTAAAATTATGCCTTTGACAATACTAACACCAACACCGGCAGAATTAAGAGCAGCAGCATTTTCTACTTTTATGTCTTCTAAAAGCTTGGGAATTGTGGCTGGCGTCTTTGTTGTAATCTTTGCTCTTCTGCTAGCAACTAAAATAATAAAGTCCCTTATTTCAAAAATTTTTTTAGCTCTATTAATTGCAGGTATAGCAGCTGGGATTCTTTACTACTACTCCCTAATTACAATAAGATTCTAAACAACAATGTATAAGGATGAGGATCAAATAACTAAAAAAGTTACAAACTGGGGATTAAACTTGATTCTTGTTTGGGCAATTGCCGGAGTTGCTGTTTATTTTCTCAAAATATCTTTCCTCTGGTTTGTTCTTGCCTCAATTTTGTTAGGCTTAATTCTCTCAATAATATCAATTATCCACGGTATTTTACTGGTAAAAAACAAATCAGGATATGTCCCAAGTATTCATTACGGACAAGCTTACGTAAAAGGTACAACAGCATTTT
>CAYVIL010000035.1:0-6818 GCA_964451675.1 uncultured Candidatus Saccharibacteria bacterium | reverse complement strand
GGAAGAGGTCGCGGTGCTGGCAGAGGTGCTGCAGCAGGCGGCGGACGCGGAAGAATGGGAGGTCCAAAATCAGCTGGTCCTGGCGGTAGTTGTGTCTGCCCAAGCTGTGGAAACGAGGAAGCCCACCAGGCTGGTGTTCCTTGTATGAACCAGGAATGTCCAAAGTGCGGGACTAAGATGGTGAGACAAAATTGAAAATTCTAAATACTAATTTCCAAATCCTAAACAAGTACAAATTTTCGAATGTTCAAAATTAAAAACGTTTAGGACATTTAGGTTTTGGTTATTAGACTTTGTTGAGTATTTAGGGTTTCGGATTTCGGATTTAGGATTTTTTTGGCTAAATTTAGGAGGTGATTTTTATTGAAAATATGTATAACATCTTCAGGTGCAGATTTGAGTAGTGCTTTGGATTCCAGGTTCGGCCGCTGTCCGTATTTTTTAATGGTGGATAGTGAAAGCAAAAAAGTTGAGGCAGTTGAAAATACAGGAGTACGCGCGCGGCGCGGTGCTGGAGTAACTGCTGCGCAGATTGTTGCTGATTCGGGCTGTGATGCTGTAATAACTGGCAATATCGGTCCCAATGCATTTACAGTTTTGCACAATACTGCAGGTATAAAAATTTATGAGGGTCACGTGGGGAAGATATCCGAAGAAAATTTGCGTTTGTTTAATAATGGGCAATTGGAAGAAATTAGTGAAGCACGTCCCGGTTTTGGTCGTGGGCCTGCACCAGCCCGCAGCCCTTCGGCAGGTTCAGGACGTGGGCGTGGTCGGAGAGGAGGTCGGAATTGAAACAGATTGCAATAACCGGCGGTAAAGGAGGAGTTGGAAAATCAACTTTTTCTGCTTTGCTTGCTGGAAAACTAGTTAGGGAGGGTAAAAAGGTAGTTCTTTGTGACTGCGATGTTGAATGTCCTAACGACCACCTTCTGTTAGGTGTTGGTTTGGATTCGTCTGTTGATAAGGTTTATGCCCAGTTTCCTAAGTTAGTAGAGGATAAGTGTAAGGGCTGTGGTTTGTGTGCGGAGAAATGCGCCAGCAATGCCGTTTTTATGCCCCGAACCACGTCGGGCTCAGGGCAAGCTTCCGAAGGTGCACGCCCTGTTTTTATTCATGAGCTTTGCTCCGGATGCGGGCTATGCTGGAATATTTGTCCGTATAATGCAATTGAAGTTGAGAAGAAAGAGATTGGGGAGATTTTTGTAAATAAGCTGTCTTTCTCTGCTTTTCATCCTGACGAAAGTCAGGATCTAGATTGCGCTTCCCAGATTCCGTATCGAGTCCACCGCAGAGCGGGGCAGGGCCGGAATGACGTTAATCTCAGTGATGTTTATTTGGTCACCGGCAGGTCAGTAGGAATTGTTGATGAAACAGGTCCTATTGTTGAGGAGGTTAGAAAATTTGCTATAGATTATGCCAAAGAAACAGAGGCGGATTATTTGCTTTTGGATACAGCTCCCGGACTGCACTGTGCTGTTATCCGCGCTTTATGGGAGGTGGATAAAGCCTATGCTGTAACTGAGCCAACACCTTTGGGCGCACATGATTTAGAGCTTATTTTGCAGTTGCTTGCAAAGTTGGAAATTCCAGCCGAAGTTGTTTTAAATCAGTCTGATTTAGGCGACCGCTCTCGTGTTGACGAGGTAGTTAATAATTATAAAGTTAGTGTTAGTTGTGAAATACCTTACTCAAGAGCAGTAGTGTGGGCATATTCGAAAGGGGAGCTTTTGGATTTGGATTCGAGTCTGTTAAATCAACAATAAACAATGAGTAAAACAACAGTATCAATTATTAGTACTGCCGCTAACGGAGCTATGGGTATTGCTAAGGTAGTTACCGGTTTAGCAGCCAACAGTTCTGCTCTTGTTGCTGAGGGTCTCCATTCAAGTATTGATTTTGTGTCTTCGGGGATAACGTTACTGGGGATCCGCGTTGCGGAGAAAGAACCCACTGAAAGACACCCCTACGGTTGGGGTCGAGCTGAAGTTTTGGCAAGTTTGGTGGTGGTTGTTTTGGTGGGTTTATCCGGAGTAGAAGTTGTTCGCGAAGCAGTAGTGTCTTTACTAAAGGGTGAGCACGAAGTAACGATTACTGTCCTTTCTTTGGCAGTTATGGTTGTTTCAGTGAGTGTGAACGAATTAATGGCACGGCTGAAGATCAACGTTGGGCGCAGAGAAGAGTCCCTGGCACTTCTTGCTGATGGGAAACATTCCCGAGTAGATGTTTATTCTTCCGGAGCGGCATTGGTTGGGATTGGGTTAGCGAGTTTTGTGCCGGTGTTGGATAGTGTTACAGCGGCTGGTGTTGGCTTGTATATTTTGTATGAGGCGTTGGAGTTAGGTAAAGAAGTAGGCGAGAACCTTTTGGATGTTGCTGATTTGGAGGTGGAAGAAGGAATTAGAGAAATTTGTGCTGAAGAGCAAGTGGAAATAGTTAACTTACGAACTAGAAAAATTGGCTCGCGCACATCGGCAGAGGTGGAAATAGCAGTTCCTGTGGAAGTAAAGGTGGGGCGGGTGGATGATTTAATTCATGATTTGCAGGAACATTTGATTAAAAAAATAAGCCGGTTGGAATATGTTGTGGTGCAAGTTACAGGTGGTGGGAAGCGTTTGCGCATGTTTAGAGGCAAAGAGGCTGAGGTGGAAAGCTTGGGGCGCTGCGCAGGTGAGTTGGAAAAAACAGGTCCTGAAAAGAAAGGGTACAGAATAATAACTCCTTACCGTGAGGGTAAAGTTTACGGTGATTTCGGCGCTCCGCAGTATCTAGTTGTTGATTACCAAGGTGGGGAGGAGGTTCAGCGTGAAATACTGGAGAACCCTTATTTTAAGATTGGCCGCGGTCATGGTGTAAGATTTGCACAAGCAGTCCGCGCAGATGAAGTTAGAACTCAGGAAATTGGCAGTAATGCGAAAACTGCACTTAAGGGTTTGAATATTAAACTGCGTAAAATATGAAAAAGATAGCTGTTGCTTCTGGTAAAGGTGGGGTAGGGAAAAGTATGTTAGCCTCCTCTTTGTGTCTTCTTTTTAGTAAAAAGTATAGTATTGTTGCTGTTGATGCTGATGTTGATGCACCGAATCTTCACATGTGGTTGGGACTGCATCAAAGCCAGGCTTTGGGGCAGCCTTTAAAGCCTGGCTTTGGCGTAGTGGAGAGTCTCTCCACCAACCAGCGCCCTCTAATCGACCGCGAAAAATGCAACCTCTGCGGAAAATGCGTTGATCTATGCCAATTTGATGCGCTTTCTATCAAAGACGGGAATGTCACAGTTAACAATTATTTCTGTGAAGGTTGTGGTGCATGTGCTGCAATTTGTCCGCAAAAAGCGATAACAATGCAAGATGTTAATAATGCAGAATTGCGGATTGCCCACTTGGACCATGGTTTCCCCCTTGTTTCTGCCCAGCTAACTCCCGGCCACACCGGCTCAGGGAAAATTGTTGATGTTATTAAAGAAAAAGCGGGTCAGTTTGAACACGAGTTAATGCTGATTGATGCACCTGCCGGTATTGGTTGTTCTGTGATAGCAGCTTTGCGGGGCTCCGACTATGTTGTGTTGGTAACAGAGCCCACCCCTTCTAGTTTATCTGATCTTAAGCGTGTTTTAGAAGTTGTAAAGCATTTTGGGATTGCATTTGGAATTGTAATTAACAAGTGGGATATAAATAAGGATTTGAGTTTTAGCATCGAAAACACTTTCGGAAAGTTTGTTTTAGGCCGAATTAGCTATGACAAGAGGATCTTTGAGGCTTTGTCAGCTTTAACTCCGGTGTTGGAGACCGAGCTTCCTGTTGTAAAGGAGATTAAAGATATTTTTGAACAAAGTCCGGTTATCTAAGAGCGGTGTGTAGGATATAGCGCGGGGTGCGCTTTTTTTGGCAGATCTGTTTTAAGTTCAGGACCCGAAAAAAATTTCTGCTGCCAAATTTTGCACAGGTAGTCTTCCGGGCTTAGATGTATTATACTTTACTGTTATGTTTAACCGGTTGGGTAATTTGTTGGCTATTTGCGTTCTTTCAGTTTTGTTAGTACGGGTGATGTTACCTGTTGCTATTGCACAACAAGAGCATGTTCTAGAGGGGGAGATTCAATCTGTTTCCGAAAATTTTGTTCGCGTGCTAGTAACCTCCGGTAGTTTAGAAGGAGAAACATTGTCTGTTAAAACTAACAATGGACAGCTTGTTGAAGATGTCTCCGCTCCACAGTATGGCCCAGGTGATAAAGTGGTTTTGTCAAAGGAGGCGGAAGAGAATGCCGAATATTATATTAGCAGCTATGTTCGCCGTCATAGTTTACTAGCCCTTTTTGCTGTTTTTGTTCTACTTGCTCTTCTTGTTGGCGGTTTTAGAGGAGCAACTTCACTTGCTGGTTTAGCTGTTTCTTTTCTGGTTGTGGTAAAAGTGTTGCTTCCCCAAATATCTGCGGGGCGTGATCCTGTTTTGGTCTCAGTTTTTTCTTCTTTTTTAATTATTCCTGCTACTTTTTACCTTTCCCACGGTCTAAGTAAGAAAACTACTATTGCAATTTTGGGAACGCTATTTTCCTTGGTGATAACAGGGATTTTAGCTTACTATTTTGTTTCCGCGGCACATATTACAGGATACGCTTCTGAGGAAGCCGGCTTTTTACAAGCAATGGGGATTGTTTCAGTTAATATGCAGGCCTTAGTTTTGGCAGGGATTATTATTGGTCTTCTAGGAGTTTTAGATGATATTACTATTGCTCAGGCTGCTGTTGTTGAGCAAATCTGCATTGCTGGGGATAAATTAGGTAGGGGAAGAATTTTTAGACGTTCTATGCAGGTGGGTCGGGATCACATTGCTTCGATGATTAATACTTTGGTTTTGGTGTATGCCGGCGCTTCATTACCGTTGTTACTTTTATTTGTTCATAACCCTGTGCCTCTTTCGCAACTTGCTAATTACGAGCTGTTAGCAGAAGAGATTGTTCGTATGCTTTTGGGAAGTATTGGTTTGATTTTAGCTGTACCAGTGACTACTGGTATTGCTACCTTGTGGTTTAGGAAAGACAGTCTTGATAGTAGGGATTAAATGGAAGGCAGCAAGTTGGTTTTTTGCCTTTCTGATGAGTACTCTTTTCACCGTTTTTTTTTCGCTTCTTTCCCATCTGAGATATAACAAAATCACTAGTAGGTAACTATTTTACTAGAACAAGTAACTGGTCCCCTTTGTGCAAATCAATAATGAGGTAAAATTTACGGTATTATATTTTTATGGATTTTTCCCACGCTGTTTTATTAGGTACTGTTCAAGGTTTAGCTGAATTTCTTCCTGTTAGTTCGTCAGGGCATCTAGTTGTGCTGCAAAAATTTCTGGGGTATACATCCCCACCACTGTTTTTTGATATTGCTTTGCATGTTGGGACTTTAATTGCTGTTGTTGTCTTCTTTTCTTTACGGATAACCCAGTTTTTAAAAGCTCTTGTTCAGGATTTAACCCAAGGTAATTTACAAGGGGAAGGGGTCTGGAGTTTATACTTGCTTTTTGTTGCTTCTTTGCCCGCGTTTTTTACCGGAGTATGTGTTTCTTTTATTGCAGAATTTGTTTTTAATTCATTTGTTGTTGCGGGGATTGGCTTTTTTGTTACAGCGGTGTTGTTGTTTTGGACAACAAAGCCCGATAAATTTAAAAAATCAAAACAGAATCTTGTTGATTACTTTGTTGTTGGGCTGTTTCAGGCTTTAGCTGTTTTTCCCGGTGTTTCCCGTTCCGGTTCAACAATTGCTGGTGGATTGTCCCGGGGTTTTAGTAGGGAGGAAGCTTTCGAATTCTCGTTTTTGCTTTCTATCCCGGCGATAGTCGGCGCCTGTGTTTTAGAAATACTTAAAGGTGCTGAAGGTTTTGATTTATCTATTTTCGCAATCGGTACTTTAGTTTCGGGGGTTGTGGGTTTCTTTGCCTTACAGTTGTTGAAAAAAGCAGTCATTAATAAAAAGTTGTATTATTTTGGGTTTTATTGTTTTGCTTTAGCTGTGGTATGCTTTGGTTGTGTGCTGGTACGTAAGTAACTAAAGGGGGTGGTGCTTTAATGTTTAAGATATTACTAGCCGGTTTTGCTGGGGGGATGCTACGTGGTTTAGTGGGATTTGTTAAGTATCAGTATTCTTATAAAGAAGTAAAGTTTAATCTTTACTACTTTTTAATGATGATGGCTATTTCTGGGGTTATTGGTTTAGTAACTTCCACACTTGCTTATCCGGATGTTACTTTTGCCTTTTTAGCAGGCTACGCTGGTGGCGATTTTGTGGAAAATATGTACAAGATTGCTACCGGCAAAACAACTTTGTGGGATGTGTTTATGAATACTGGTGAGGGGTAGTTGTTCTGGTTCGGGCATGTTAGGTTTATTTCATGGTTATTGATTATGCATATTTGCTAGGTGATCTGTGTTTTCTTGCTGTCTGGTTTGTTCTGTTCTTTCTCCGTAAGGATCTTCGTAGGCAGATGCTTATTATGAGTCTTATAGTTGCAATAATGGGCCCCTTCTCTGAATTTTGGTATTTCCGTGATTATTGGCAACCGCCATTAGTTTGGCGCTTTCACCACCTTATTGGTGGTCTAGAGGATATTTTATTTGGATTTGCTATTGGGGGTATATCTGCTGTGCTATACGAGAGTATTCTAGGTCAAAAGTTGGTCAAAAGGGGAAGAAAGCATAATTTATTGTTCGTTTTCTTCTTTCTTTTAATTGGTTTTTGTATGGTTTTCTTTAACGATATCCTAGGAATTAATTCTATATTTGCTTCTTCAATTGCTTTTTTGTTGTTCTTCTTTGTTATGTTAGCAGTCCGT
>CAYVIL010000034.1:0-6845 GCA_964451675.1 uncultured Candidatus Saccharibacteria bacterium | reverse complement strand
ACTCTTGTAAAAAACCAATTACTGAATTAATAATAACAGCGCCAAAAATTACAAACGCATCTGTTACTCCGTGAAGAAATAAAGAAACAACACCAGCAATAACAAGAATATAAATTAAAGGGCTTTTAAATTGAAAGAGTAAAATAAAAAGTTTACCTTTCTTTTTTTTCCGAGGAAGTGTGTTTTCACCGTACTTTAAGAGCCTACGCTGTGCTTCTTGAATAGAAAGTCCTTCAGTTGAGGTTGAAAGTTCACTAAGAACTTCTTGTTTAGATAAGTTGGTAATTTGTTCTTCTCTGTTTTGGGCAGACATAATAAAAGTTCAAAACTCAAAGCTCAAAAATAAAAATACCATAGTAATTTCTTAACAGCTACGCGAGCTTTGGTTACTATAAACTGTTTCTAACTCCCGCAAAGTAGTTGCATTTCCTGCTTTTTTATCATTGCGCCAAGACTTTAGGCGGGGAAAGCGGAAAGCGTAGCCAGCACTGTGCAGTGGGCTCTTTGTAACCTCATCCGCACTAATTTCAACTACCAAACCGGGACGGGCCCATACAGTTGGGCGCAATTCGTTGGGCACATTATAACGGTTAGGAACATCTTTTACTGCTTTTTCATCACAGCGCTGCTTCATCTGTTTCCATTGGTCATCTTTCAAACCTGTACCTATCTTACTCACAGTTTTAAACATATCATTTTCTTCATCATAAACCCCAACCAAAAATGCGCCAATCCCGAGTCCGCTTCTTCTACCCTTACCACTGTAGTACCCTAGAACTACGCAATCAATAGTATCAGCAAGCAAGGAATCCTTGCCCTCATACTTAAACTTAACCCACGAAAATCCTCTGCTCCCAGCCTCGTATCCTGAAGATGCATTTTTTAAAACCAAACCTTCTAATCCTCGACTAATAGCATTTTCCAACCTTTCTATTAGTTGTTCAGCTGAGCCTACCTCTGTACTCTCAGTTAGTTGTAGATCAGCATCTTCCCCATCAATAATTTCTTTAAGTTTTTTTCTACGAGCAGTATAGCTCTGTTTTAATAAACTCTCACCATTTAAATACAAAAGATCAAAAACAAAGTAACGCAACGGTACTTCAGCACTTTTTTCCTCAACACCGTATTTACGCTTACGCTGAATTGTAACTTGGAAAGGTAGGTAATCCCCAGTTTCAGGAGCGTACCCAACAGACTCCCCGTCCAAAATCACGCTTTCAGCATTAATACTTTTAGCAACTGCTGACAAAACATCCGGAAACATATCTGTAACATCTTCCAAATTCCTAGTAAACGCTTTCAGTAGGTATTGAACTTCTACTTCTTCCACATTTTTAAACAACCTCTGCTCTCCCTCTGCACCCTGGGACTTATCTAAATGAACTTGAACTCTAGTACCATCAAATTTAGGCTCTGCATAAACTTCTCCCATTTTTTCCAAAATTTCTTCCGCTGTTGGAATGCGCTGACACAGCATTGGAAGAACAGGCCTGCCAACAGCAACAGAGACTTTCTCAATACCTCCCCTACCCTCCTCTTTAAATGTTTTAGCAATGTAGCCAATATCTGGGCAAGCATTGTACGCACGTTCAAGAGGGGTGCGAAGCGACTTGTCTTTTTTCTTCATCCAGGATAGTGCATCTAAAATAGTTTTCTCACCCAAGCCTAACCGCATTTTTTCAATTGGTATCCTAACTACATATTTAGCACCCCGGGGCGTGAGATGCGAAAGCAACCTAGCAAATCCGGTAGTCTTTCGCTCAATAGAGCTTTTACCTGTTATAGAAGCAATTTCTTTTAGCTTGTTATAAACTTCAACCACCTCTAAAGATTTTTTTTCTGTATTTGGATCGCTGTTTTGATTACTTTTCTGTTCAAGTTCGAAAGCTACGTCCCCTAAATCTCCCAACGATTCAAATTTGTCCTTGACCGCTTCTTTTTCAAATCCATAGGCTTGAGCAATTGCCTGCACCATCAATTTTTCTCCAATATTAAATTTGACTGTCTCGTAGAGAGGACCCATACTACCCAATAATAAGTAACATACCTTATCTACTTCATCGATAGAGCTTTTTTCCATAATTTCAGCTAGTATAGCTGTCATTTGGTTACGCGAATCTGTAATTTCAATTTTTTCTAAATACCGGGAAAAAGTTTCAAATTTCATAGTTTAAGTATTAAATAGTAAGAGATACTCACACCGCCGAATAATAGTCCCACAAAGCCTCAAACTGTGCTTTTTCGTGCTCGAACAAGGTCTCGTCTTCAATAATAACCCCGACTAAATTGTCATGGGAAATGTAAGCAACGCGATTCATATAAATCTGCTTATCAACATGGCCAAAAGTGGTGTTCGGGTTTTTTGGCATTACCACAATCTGATAATTATCTGATCCGTACTTTTTTTTGTATTCCTCAACAGCAGGGTTTTCTTCCAAAAGTTCCCGAGTAGGAATCTTTCGTTCAATCACCTGCTCAATAAAGTCCTTTAAATAAGCAGGATCTTCTTGTAAAGAAGATTGAAAATCCCCACTACCCTGACAAATTATTAAAATTTCATCGCTTTTTAGGGCGTCATAATAGACAGTTTCTAAACCACGTTCCCCCTCATAGAAACGAACTTTTGGAAACTGCGGCTCGTGGGAGCGGTGGAGCACATTTAAAAAAGGGAGGTCTTTGGAAAGCTTACCTAAATTGCGGTCAACCTCACTTGCTTTTTCTGATAAAAGCAAATGGAGCCTTTCCGGACTTTCGGAAGTAAAATTCTTTGTGTTTTCCACTGTAACGCACGAGATCAGCCCCTGCTTTACTAAATCATCAAGTAAACTGTAAGTCGTGGTACGCGGTACCTTAGCCTGTTTGGCAATGTACGATGCCGGAGCACTCCCCTCTTCCAAACATGCCAAATACACCGAAGCATGCTCCGGAGTTAAATTTAACTGGCGAAAACAATTACGGATAGATTCTGTCGCCGGCTTCGACAACACTTTGATTAATACTATTACAAAAGGTAGACTAGTGTCAACAATCGGGACAGTACCTGATAGTCATCGCTCGAGGAGTGAGATATGAATACAAAAACGCAATGTGCTTGGTTAGTAAGACTTCTTGAAATGGATCTGGATTTCCATCACCACTGGCATTTTTTGCGGGGATGCTGTAGAAGAGCGCCTGGTGGAGCTTAAACGCCTGGCGTTACTTGGATGTGTACACAGTACGCGTTATGCAAATTATACGTGTGACCTCGTAACGCATAAAGTATTACATATATCGTTTATTCAATTACTTTTATTCAATTACTTTAAATTCTAGCGCTTATTACAATCTAATAACCTGGGGTTCCGATTCAAAATATCTCTCCACAATCTCCGGATTTGTGGTTGTGATAATTGTTTGCTGCTTAGGAATTACCTCAAGAATACGCTCCCTGTTATTTGGATCTAACTCCGAAAAAACATCGTCTAACAGCAAAATAGGCCTCTGCCCACTAACTTCGGAACGCAGCTCAAGCTCCGCCAGTTTGAGAGCTGTTACTGCCAAACGCTGTTCACCCCGTGAACCGTAAGCAGCCAAATCCTTTTTCAACTCACTTTGTTCAGCACCCGCAGAAACAAACTTAAAATCATCGCGATGGGGTCCCAGAAAAGTTGTTCCCATTTCAATTTCCTTCCTTTTTACACGCCTAAATCGATCCAAACTCAAGTTATTAGTAGTATATGCAAGTGTTAAATCCTCTAGGCTACCGTAATGATTACGGGAGAAAATCTTATTTAAATTGGCTACAAGTTCGCTTCTTTTATGAGTAATAATATTTCCCACCTCAACTACTCTCTCTGTCCACATTAGCAAATCGCTTCCAGAAGAATTACCTTTCTGGATCAATTTTAGAAGATTATTTCTCTGCAGTCTCGCCTTCCTATATCTTGCACTAACTTTTACATATACAGGGTCCAGAGCAGACAGAACAGAATCTAAGTAACTTCGCCTTCTCGAAGGGGAACCTAAAATTAAACGGATCTCTTCTGGCCCAAAGTAAACAACCTGAAAATTACGAGCGAAGTTATCTCTCTTCTTTCCTACTCCCTCCACAACAAACTTCTTTCTAACTCTACTACAATTGTCAGAATCATAAACAGCATTGATACCGATCTCCCTAGTGACATCAGCATTCACCTCTAAAACAGCTTCTAAATGAAAATGCGTTTTCCCATTTCTAATTAAATGCTGACCGCTGTGCTCACTAAACGATCTACCAGTAGCAAGAAGAACAATCGCTTCTAAAATATTAGTTTTACCTGCAGTGTTAGGACCAATAATGAATGTTAATTCGGGACTGAATTCAAACTCAGCTTGGCGATAACTGCGAAAGTTGGCTAGCGAAAGCGTGTGTAAATACATTAACTGGAAAAATTATATCAAGAAAAATCTGAGAATTTACAGCTCAGCGCAGAAACCTGGTAGACTGATATACTGCTATCCTGAAATAGGAACCTATGATAAGAAACAGAAAACATGCTGGCAGGATATCAGGATAACAGAGTGGAAAGAAAATCTTGCATAAATCTTATTATTAAAATATCAGTTGTCTTGACAGACGGGGCAGTAGAATGTTCCTCTTCCTCCTACCTTAATCCTCTTAATTATCCCACCATCGTCTCTTAAACAAGGCTTGTCTTTACGACCGTATACTTTGAAATTCTGCTGGTAACTTCCTTTTCCACCGTGCGCATCCCTGTACCACATATCCGATGCCCCCTTTGTTTCTAAACCCTCCTTCAAAACTTTCTCTACTGCCTGGTATAAATTCTCCATTTGGTTTTCGGATAAGCTCTTTGCAGGGGTTTCAGGATGAATCTTAGCCAACCATAAAGCATCATTAGCATAAATATTACCTATTCCAGCAATCCTCTTTTGGTCAATCAAAACTGTCTTAACCATTGCCCTTGTATTGGAAAGTATTTTTTTGAATTTATCTAAGGTTAGGTCGTCCAGAGGTTCGGGTCCGTATTTTTTTAGCGCTTGCTTAACCTGATCTTCGCTAGCGAGCTTAATGTAACCAAACTTGCGAGCATTGGCAAAACGGAGTTCCTTACCTTCTGACAGCTTTATCCACACTTCCACATACTTATCTTCAGGATCATTCTGGCTGCGGATAAGTAGACGGCCAGACATGCGGAGGTGGCAGAGGAGATTTACACTAGATGTTAATCTAAAAACAAGGAGCTTAGCCCGGCGTCCTACACCTGTAAACCGTTTACTGACAATTGCCTGTTTTACCTCCTGCGGACTGGGTTTAAGAAGCCGCTTATCTTCCCAAACAACATCTTGCACTTCTAGTCCAACTAGTTCTTTATTTAACTCGCGTTTGATAGTTTCTACTTCTGGTAGTTCAGGCATAAAATTCCTTAACTGTTCTTGCCCTGCACCCTACGTGGTGCAGGGTCTGCTTCTGGTAGTTCTGGCATATTGAGATTTTAACATAAGGGTATAAAGGGTTTAAAAAGGTATAAAATTTAATTGCGGTTGCGGTTTCTCAAACGATTTTTGAAAAGTTTTTCTGTATAACCACCTTCTTTAACAAACTTTTCCTCTAAGGATTCTATTTGCTTTTTCAGCAAATAGGTTGTCATATTAATAATATTTAGAAGATAGTTTACACACCAAGTAGGATTTGAAGGGTCTGAAGAATTCAAGAGCAAATCTGCTTTATACCCTTTACCCTTTTTATACCCTTCCAACTGCCCCGCAAGTGTTTTATTAACCCAAGCCTTGGATTTAGCCGTCCGCGGCCAAACAGTTCGTTCTTTTTGACGCGCGTAATCCTCGTAATCTTCGTAAAGCTCTTTTAGAGAGCCAAGCGCAACTCCCAAAAGCAAGAAACCTGTCACAGAACTCCACGGTTAAATCGTAGACAATAACACTTTGCTGGTATGTTTTTAGCTCTTTATACGGAGCTTGTTTATTTTTCATCCCTGGTTTGCACACGCCAAATACTTTTCTATCAAACAGACGTATTTTTTATCCTTTTCCCTGCCATGGCAGCGGACAATTTCCTTTTTCCACTCCAGCACAGAATCTAAATTAGCAAATTTGAAATTTTTGACAACAATGGGGTCTTTGAAAGCAAGGTTAAACCAGTATTCTTCACCGGGCCAGAGTGTGCCAACATCAATCTCTATGTTTGCGACTTTCAATTTGTACAGTTTTTTATCCGGGTCGTTTTCAAAATAAACAGTTTCTGCTTCTGTTTTCTCCGATAGCTGACCGTCAAGGACAACGTCTAAATCGTGAATATTGTCCAACCCCTCAAAGTCTAAAATACCTAAAAGATAAAGAGTTGTAGAACCAAAAAGTACCCAGTCGCCTTCCAATAGATTATTTAGCTTTTCTAAAACCGGCTTAATTGCATTGAAGTAGTTGTAATTGATATTCATATAGAGTTACCAAAAGTACTGAAGCAGCTACGTTTATATTGATCCCTGAAGCGCGCCCTTGGACCAAAGGACCATCCGCCTTTGGCGGAAAAGAGCGCTACTCCCAGGTCTGGTTTGCAAGGAATAACTACCTAAGTATTCGTGCAGGCAGGTCTGACAACGAAAGGAACAACGCAGCCGCCGCTAGTTACCATCCTACGCTCTACTCTTTACTGTTCGGCGGCGAGTTATTAGCTGCGCCCAGACAGTAACGAAGTTGCTAAGGGCGACAGCGTCCTTTCGTGGCATAGCCTGCCGAACGAATACGTTACATTTAGATGCCGAAAACCAGACCATATAACACCCAGGATGCCCGAAACTGACGCTAAAAAAGCGCGACCTGAAGAGCGCTACTCAGAAAGAGTAGGCTCC
>CAYVIL010000033.1:0-7160 GCA_964451675.1 uncultured Candidatus Saccharibacteria bacterium | reverse complement strand
TATAATATTACTCTTTTTATTCTTAGTTGTAAAATTTACCTTTACGTGCTAAAAATAATAATAAGATATGGCGAACAGTTCATCCTCACCAGTTAAGTTTATTTCCTGCTTGAGTAGCGCAGTACCTTTAGTTATCTTTGGTTTATTTGCATTAGCTTTTTTTGGTGTCGGTAACGTTTTTCCGGCAGTTTTGTTTTCGATACTAGCTGTGGTTTTAGCATCCACTGTTGGTGCTGCTGTAAAGATGAATAACGAGTGGGAGCAGGCGATTATTTTACGGCTTGGTAAGTACCAGAGGACCGTTGGTCCCGGGTTGTATTTGATTATTCCCTTTATCGAACAAGCTATCGTTCGCGATATCCGGATTAGGACTTTGGATATTCCCCGCCAGGAAGTTATTACCCAGGATAATATTTCTGTGGGTGTGGATGCTGTTGTTTTTTTAAAAATAGTAGATGCTAAAAAGACAATTATTAATATTCAGGATTATTTGTATGCGGTTAGACAATACGCACAGACAACGCTCAGAAATGTTATTGGCCAGCGTCAGCTGGATGAACTTTTGGAAAAGAGGGAGGAGATTGCCGGTTCAATAAGCCAGGCAGTAGATGTGGAGGCTAGTAATTGGGGAATTGATATTGCCGGTATAGAGCTGCAGAATATTGAGCTACCGGAAAACATGAAACGCGTAATGGCGCGACAGGCAGAAGCAGAGCGGGAGAAAAGAGCTGTGATTATTAAATCACAGGGTGAGGTTGAGGCTGCGGAAAATTTGAAGAATGCTGCTAACAAGTTGATGGAAAGCCACGGTAATGTTGCTGTTAAACTGCGTGAGTTTGAGACTATTTCCGATATTAGTTACGACCAAAGTAATACTATTGTTTTTTACCCCTCCGGTTTGGGCAGTGACACTGTATTCAGCGGCACAGCCCTTGCCCAGAATATAAAATACCCGGCGGAAGAGAAAAAAGAAGGTTCCTCCTAAGCCGTCTCCAAGGTTCGTCCCCAAGGTCCAACCTGTCTATAGGTTCGTGAATCGAGTTTTATTTGGGGATATTAAGGTCCAGAGCGTCTTTACAGTTTTTCAATAGTTTTGTTAGCTGGTTTTTGAAAAAAATATTACGAGGGTATAATATTATGGACAATGTTTAAGCTGCGTTCCCACCTTTTACCTGTTTTTTTACTTTTATCATTATCCTTATTCTTTTTTCTTATTGACGGCGTTTTTTCTCTTGATTTCCGATTTGAGGATTTCCTTCAAAACCCTTTGGTACAAGGCACTGATGCAGACTACCAATCTGCTTTTGTGCGAATGGTTTTGAATCCGGAGTTGTATCAACATGATACTTTATTCAGAAGTCATTTTAATCTTTATCCTAAATTTTTTATTTTCGTTGTCTCTGGGGTAGCAAATATATTGGGTAGTCTTTTTTCTGCGTACATAGCGTTGAGTATTGTTTTGAATATAATTTTTTGGGTAGGTTTGTACTTTTTGTTTTTTTATTTTTGCGGGAACCGTTTGATTGCAGCAGTTACTGCTTTTGGCGCCACATTTTATCCGCGTATGGTTTTAGGTACTGTGCGTTGGGGTTCCTTTTTACCTACTCTAGTGATACCCCGTAATTTTGTTTTTGCATTTGTACCGTTATTGTTTTTTTTCTTCTTACTTAACTGGCGCTCACGCTCAGTTATTTATCTCTTTTTTATTTTAGGGATTTTAGCTAATGTTCACTTGCTCACTGCCTTGCATACCGGTTTAATATTTGGACTTTTTTTGTTTTTTAACTGGCTATTGGGTACTGTTTCTTTTCGCAACCTTGCTCTTTCCGCTCTTTTTTTCTTGCTGGCAGCCTTTTACCCTGTTTTTCAGCGGCTGCGTGATCCGTTAGCAGCTTCTATACCGGAACACATACTCTCGTTTAGGGTTTCTTATTTGTATTCATTTAGTTTTGGTTTATTTAGAGATGTACTTGGTAATTTTGTTGTTCCTCTGTGCTTCTTTGCCGCAATTTTGCTAATTAAAGTCTTTCGTAAATTTAGTGATAAGGATTATATAATGCTTAGTTTGCTAATTATTTCCATATTGCTGTCTCTGTTAATAATCCCCTTGAGTGCTACCAAGAGGTTTCTTTTGTTTCAACCCTTGCGTATTAGTTGGTTTTGGGCGTTGTTCCTTTATGCTTACTCAAGCGCTTTTTTAGCCTTCTTGGCTGACCGATCCTGGCTTTTTAAGGCTGCAGTTCCAATTTTAGCTTTTTTGTTGGTTTTTCCTTCCCCAGTACGCGCTTGGTCATTTGCTAAGATGCCTTTTCAGACAGTGGTGGCTTTCTTTTCTGAGAATAACGAGTCAAGACCGGCCGTAGATCCAGAATTGAAGTTTGATACTTCTATCGTAAACCAGAATCATTCTGATAAAGATAGTCGTCAAGAGGAGACAACAGAATTTGCTGGAGAAAAACCATCTAAAGGCAAAATAGAGTTGCGTACTACTGTTGATTTGGAGCCTATTTGGAATTCTTTTTTGGATTTGTGTTCTTGGGTTGTACAGAATTCTAATGTGGATAGCTACTTCCTTATACCGCCGCAAGGGATGTCTCTTTTCCGGACTTACGCTGGGAGATCTATAGTTGTTTCCTATAAGGACGGTGCCCCGGTTGCTTTTTCTGCTGATTATGCAAAAGAGTGGTATGCCCGCTATAAAGACGTTGAAAAGGTATATAAAGAAGGTTCTGGTGAGCAGTTTCAGCAGCTGGCAGAAAACTATTGTGTAGATTATATTGTCTTGGCTGATCGCCGCGAACTTCCGTTTAATCTAGTGTTTAGTAATGAACATTTTTGGCTCTATTCTTTTAAACCACCCCCTGGTCGATATTGAGTACCGCCTGGATTATAATTTTACAAAGAAGTGGTGTTAGAATAGTCTAGCTGCGAATACTATGCCTAAAAATTTTTCATCCCTTCTCCAATGGCAGTTTGCTAGTTTAGTATCCCGATTTATTGCTGTTGCTGCCGGGATTGTGCAGGGAATTTTTGTTGTCCGGCTTTTGTCTGCAGCTGATTACGGATTGGTAGGTATTATTGGGTCTGTTGCCAGCGTAATTGGTGTTTACCAGCATTTGGGTCTTGCTTCTGGTTCTACCCGTGAAATATCAGCAACGAAAACCAGAGACGAGGCTTTTAAGGTATTTGTTTCTTCTCTTCTGGTTCGTCTGTCAATCTCCTTCCCCTTGGCTTTCGGTTTGTGGTTTTTGGCTCCGCATATTGCTACTAATATTTACAGCCATTCTGCTATTATTTTGCCTTTGCGCATCCAGGCTGTTGTTTTGCTTTTGCAGGGGATCCAGGATATTTTGGGGGCTTCTCTTTCTGGTTCGCAGAGATTTAAGCCAGTCTTGATATACCAGGCAGTAATCGCTTTGCTTAGTGTTGTTGTTTATGTCCTTTTAATTTCTCATTCTGGGTTCCTCGGTTATTATTGGGCACTTTTAGTTGTTTCTTTTGTTGGTGTTTTTGGTTTGGGTGTGCCTGTTGTTGTTTATTTTGCGGAACATCTTGTTATGCCTAAGTGGGGGGAGATTAAAGATATTGTTAAAGCTGTTCTCTCTATTGGGATTGCTATTTACGCAGTTAAGATAATTTACACTTTTTGGCAGAGACTTGGTCCTTTGTTTTTGGGTACCCGCCTTAGTGCAGAAAATGTTGGTGTTTTTAATTTTGCTTTGTTTTACGCTACCAAACTGCTTACTGTTTCCGAGGCATTTGCAAGTATAAATTTGCCGGTAATGACAAAGAAATTTGTCGAAAACGTTGAGAAATTTAAGCGAGATTTTTTGGATAATTATTATAAAATATACAGCTTTATTCTTTTAGCTGCTGTCAGTGCGATTTTTTGGGTTCCGGAAATTTTGCACATTGTTGTTGGACACAAATACGATTCAGCCATTGTTTTGATTCCTCCTTTAGTTTTTGCTTTTACTGCTTACTCGCTATTAAATTTGTTGGGGTCAAGTATAATTGTCCCAGCTAAGTTGCTAAAGGAGCTTGTTTCCTATTATCTTGTTTTAATTGTTGGCACTGTTTTGGGTTTCTTTGTTTTTATATTTTTAAAGATGAATTTGCTTTTAGCAATGTCTTTAGCTGCCTTTTTTGGCTCAGGTGCTGCGTTGGCCTTGCTTCTTTACTATGTTTACCAGCGTTTAGATTTTTTAGTTATGGATAAAACTATCGTAAAGCTGTCAGCAGCTATACTTCCTCTTTCTGCACTTTTTTATTTTGTTAGCAATCCGCTTTTAAAGTCTTTTGTTTATGTTTTGTTTTTGGTTTTATATATGCGTATTTTGGCTTTAAACAATATTTTTACACTGAAAAAATTGTTTACTTATTTAAAAAAAGTTAAGTAAAAACTATGGTCTTTGATTTGGATCTTTTAGCTACACCTTTTTATATCATCAAAAGATTGCAACGTCGGTTTGTTGTCCAATACGGCTGTAAGTTTAAGGGTAAAGTATTGGATGTTGGTTGCGGTCGGAGTCCGTACAAAAAGTATATTTTTGCTACCGAATATGTGGAAATGGATGAGGATCCTGCGGTTTCTCCAGACGTTGTAGGTAGCGTTTTGAAGATGCCTTTTCCTGACGAAAATTTTGATGGTGTGGTTTGTACCGAAGTGCTAGAACATGTTAAAGAGCCGAAGAAAGCTCTTTATGAAATTAAACGCGTGTTGCGTTCCGGTGGTAATTTGTATCTTACTGTACCTATGAGTTGGTGTTTGCACTATGAACCTAATGATTTTTATAGATATA
The DNA here is from genome assembly GCA_964451675.1 of uncultured Candidatus Saccharibacteria bacterium. Classification (GTDB taxonomy): domain Bacteria; phylum Patescibacteriota; class WWE3; order JAUXAW01; family CAYREW01; genus CAYREW01. The sequence continues at coordinate 2,358 of CAYVIL010000033.1, read as the reverse complement.
CCAAGTACGGTATTCGATACTGTTTGGAAAGTGTCGGTTTCGAAGTTTTAGAAATTAAGAGAATTGGCGGATTTTTTTCACTTGCTTTTCAGCGGTTTATTGATGTTTTCTTTTTTCTTTTGTTAAGACTGCATATACCTGCTGTAGTTTCCTTGTTTTTGTTGGCTCCTCTCTCAGTTTTTGGTTATTATATTTCCTTGCCTTTAGATTTGCTTGACCACCGGGATGCTTTGGGGTGGGTAGTTTGGGCTAGAGAGCCTGCTGTTTAGGTTACTTTCGCTGCAGAATTTAGACTTCTATTTTGATGTTGCCTAATTTTTCAGTTACAATTAGTGGTAATGGACGAACACCAATATCTTCCTTATTTTTGGGAATATCAGTTTACTGAGCAGGATTTGGAAGAGAGCCTTGGTTCTGACAATGAAAAGGAGCGGTATTGGGCTATCGCGAGGTTATTGGAGAGCGCTCCTTTTTCTGATGTTTGGAAGTATTTGAGTTTGAACGAATTGCGGAAAGTATTTTCTAAACTGCCCCTTAAGAAACCAGTGCGTGAAGCCTGGAAGAAAGCTTTAAAAGTATGGGACAAGAAGTAAAAATTCTGACACCTCTCCAAGAGGATTTTCTTGATCTTTTTTTTCAAACTAATGTATCTGATTATTTTCGGCTAAGTGCTGGTACTGCGCTTGCTGCTTTTTATCTTTACCACCGTTTAAGCGATGATTTGGATTTTTTTACTCTTAAACGCGATCTTAATTTGCACAAAGTTAATGCAGAAGGTGCTTTAATTGCTGAGAAGCTTAATTTGGAAACAACAAAGCATGTTTCTACCCCTGAATATGTCCAATTAATTTATACGCAAAGCCCAACTAAGTCTTTAAAAGTTGATTTTGTTCGTGAACTCCCACCTCAATTCGGTAAACCCCAGGTTGTTTCTGGTGTTACTGTTGATTCTTTGCAGAATATTGCTGTTAACAAACTGCTTTCTTTGTATGGTCGTTTTGATGCTAAGGATTTTGTAGATGTTTACTTTTTGGTTAAGGAGGAGAACCTTGATTTTCAGAAGTTGGTTCAGCAAGCAAAAGAGAAATATCCGGGGTTCAGCGAGTTTTATTTAGCCAGTAACATAGCTGATATTAGATATTTAAAAAACTATCCTCGTGTTCTAAAGGAGTTTGACCGGGATGACCTGGTGTTCTTTTACGAATCGCTGAGCGAAAATATTTTTGAGCGGATCAAACCGGAAGAATGATCTACAACGTAAGTTGCTCTAAGATTTTTGTTATTATATGTGCTGGTAGAGTTTTATGGACAAATTATCAATAGTTGTTCCAATTTATAATGAAGGGAATTCTGTAGGCAAGCTTTATAATAAGCTTACTGAGGTTTTGGAGAAGTTGGATTATCAGTATGAAATTATTATGGTTGATGATGGTTCTACTGATAAAACATTTCCTAAACTAGCGGATATTCATAAACAGGATAATCGGGTTAAAGTTATTTCTTTCAGAAGAAATTTTGGACAGACTGCGGCAATGAGCGCAGGATTTGACTATGCCAGAGGTGACATCATTATTACCTTGGACGCAGATCTGCAGAACGATCCAGCAGATATTCCGGAACTGCTTCGCAAGATTGATGAGGGTTACGATATTGTTTCTGGTTGGCGGCATAAAAGAAGAGACAGTACTCTGCGTATTTTACCTTCCAGGATTGCTAATTGGGTTATTTCTGTTCTTTCCGGTGTGCATTTGCATGATTACGGGTGTTCGTTGAAGGCTTACAGGAAAGAAGTGGTTAAGAAAATTCAGCTGTACGGTGATATGCATCGCTTTATACCTGCTGTGGCGGAACAGGTAGGTGCTAGGGTTGCTGAAGTAAAAGTTCGCCACCATGAGAGGGAGCACGGAGTCTCTAAGTATGGTTTTGATCGAATTTTAAAAGTTTTTTTGGACCTTTTTTTACTTAAATTTTTGCTTAGTTTCCAAACACGACCTTTGCGTTTATTCGGTTCTTTAGGTATTGTTTTTGGTGGTAGTGGTTTTGGTGTAGCCTTGTACTTGAGCTATTTACGGTTAGTTAGATTGCAGCCAATTGCTGATCGGCCTCTGTTGCTTTTCTCTGTCTTTCTTATGTTTCTGGGTGTTCAGCTGGTAATGATGGGGTTGTTGGGTGAGTTGATGGTGCGTACCTATTACGAATCGCAGGGGAAGAAAGTTTATTATGTGCGGGATGAGCTGTTGTAGTATATTACCTCTCTTTGATCATTCCGGGCTCTCTACCATATGTCATTCCGGGCCCCGACTCGGAATCGAAAAGAGTGGACGTCCGACGTTACGTCGGACTCCAAAACCAAAAGCG
>CAYVIL010000032.1:0-7287 GCA_964451675.1 uncultured Candidatus Saccharibacteria bacterium | reverse complement strand
CCTCTTCAAGCTCTTTTACATGGATACAGTGTTTTGGATAATGGAGAAGTTCTTTGCCAATAAAATCAGAATTGTTTTTATCTACCTGAAAGTCGTTGTCTTGGTAACGGGTATAAATATCAATAAATAATGCGGAATTCTGCTCTACAAGAGCTTGAGTCTGCCTGAACATTACTTCTGTTTGGCCACCCTGTGATTCGTAACCTAACCGTTCTATCCAATCCGGTCGGCAATGCGGACTTGTCCATAAAATATGCATATATATTAATGTTCCCACCGGTCAGAGGCACTAACATCAACCTTTATTGGTACTCTTTTTAAAAGCAACCTACCGGCGCGTTCCATTTCCTCCGCCATAACCTTTCGCACCTGTTCTGCTTGTTCCTCGCGCGCTTCCACTACTATTTCATCATGTACTGTATGTACAATATAGGTATCATAGTTTTCTTCTTTTAGCCTTCTAGCTGTAAATACAATTGCGTACTTAGTCATATCTGCTGAAGTTCCTTGAATTGGTGTGTTTTTTCCCTGCCTTCTAATATGGGCGATTTTGCGTTCGTAATTTGTATCTGCTTTGTCCGGTTTCTGGTAATATCTAATTCGACCACCAAGAGTGCGTGAATAGCCGTTTCGTACCGCTTCGTCAGCAGCCTTATCAAGCCATTTCTTTACACCTTTGTAGGTGCGTAAATACTTATTGAGAAGCCGCCTAGATTCTTGAACAGAAATCCCTAGTTGGGTTGCTAATGAAGCAGCACCACGACCATACATAAGACCAAAATTGATTGATTTTGCCTGAAATCGTTCCACATCCTGACGAACCTCCTCCTGAGGAATCCCATACATCTGAGCAGCTGTAAGGGTGTGCAAATCTTTATCGTGTAAATAAGCGTCCATAAAGTTATCATCACCGGAAAGTTCTGCCATTATCCGCAGCTCCGCTTGCGAATAGTCTCCGGTGACAAATTTAAAACCTTCGGTAGGTTTAAAAGCACCTCGGAAGGTAGAATCTGACGGTATTTGCTGTAAATTAGGGTTCGAAGAAGCAAATCTGCCCGTGTCCGCACCAATTTGCATAAAATCGCAATGAATACGACCAGTTACTGGGTGGATTTTTTCCAGCAAAGTTTCACCAAAAGAGCTAATTAACTTTTCGTATCCACGATACTCAAGAAGCATTTTCGCTAAAGGATGATCTACTCTTTTTAGCACAGCAGAGCCTGTTGACGGTAGATCAACCCCTAACTTTGCAAATGCGTCAATAAGTTGAGAAGGGCTATTTAGATTAACAACATCTTGGTGATTACCAAAGAGATCAATTGCTTCGTGTTTGAAAAGAGGTCTGAACTCGTTTTGTATTTTTTCTGCTATTTCGTCTCTTTTCTCCCTCATATCCTGTATATTTTCCCTCCACTTTTTTTCATCTATACCTATTCCTCTAAGTTCCATCTCGGAAACAATTGGTGCAAGCGCAAACTCCAGCGAAGCTATCTTTAGCAACTTTAGCTCAGAAAGTTTTTCAAACTGTTTTTTTTGAATTGGAAACAAAACCAAAACGTCAAGTGCTGAATAGTTAAAATGACGCTTATCAAAATTCTTGGTAATTGCTACACTCTTCCAGTCATACAATTCCCAATCCTTGTCTAACTTTACATCTAAATATTTCTCAGCAATAACTCCCAAGTTAATTGCTTGCCTTTTCCCAGTTGTCAAAATTCTTTCAGCAAGCATAGTGTCGTAAAAGTTATTAATCTGCATATTCTTTTTAGTCTTAAGCATGCCATAATCAAACTTACCATTCTGAAGTATCTTCAAGATAGCCTTATCCTCCAAAAGTGATTTAACCAGTTTAAGATCCAAATCAGCATCAATTATGTAAGCTTTTTCTGGTGTCCCCAACTGTACAAATATAAGTTTAGCTAAGTAAGGATCTGTACCTGTCGCTTCAACATCAACTGCAATCTCTTTCCTGTTTTCCAGATCAGAAACTGCTTTGCTCAGCTCTTCAGGTGTTGTTACATAAGTATAGGGGGGGTTTTTAAAATCAACCATTGTGTTCGTTTGTATATTAGTTGGGGACATGGAGGTTAGTCAATGCTATTAAGACACATAGCTGTTTTTGCTTCCTCTAGCACACCTTGCGCCTCTCCTCGAGCTTTTTCAGTTCCCTCCTCAATAATTTGCTTGATTACTTTGGGCTGTGCACTCAATCCATTTCTTTTTTCCCGAATCGGTTCTAGAAAATCGTTGACAACTTCTATTAAACGCATCTTTACTTCTACATCTCCAATTTTTCCTTCCCGGTACCTTTTCTTAAAATCAGATACTTCCTCTCTATTGGGATTAAAAGCATCGTGATATATAAACACAGGGTTTCCCTCAACCCGACCAGGGTCTGTTGAGTGAATACGTGCGGGATCAGTGTACATTCCCATAACCTTTTCTTTAACTTTTTCTTTTGAATCTGAAAGGTAAATGCAGTTGTCTAGTGATTTACTCATCTTTGCTTTGCCATCTGTACCTACCAAAGTAGGCACATCACCAATAAGTGCTTTGGGTTCAGGGAAAATTTCCCCGTATAAATTGTTAAACTTTTTAGCTATCTCCCTTGCCACCTCCATATGGGATTGCTGATCCTTACCCACCGGTACTAAATCTGCTTTGACCATTAAAATATCAGCTGCTTGCAGAACAGGATAACTCAACAAACCAAGTGAAGGTTGTTCAATTGCACAATTTTGCATCTGTTCCTTCAGGGTAGGCACACGCTGTACTCTAGGAACAGTAATTAGCATAGAAAACAGCAAAGAAAGGTATGTAACCTCTGGCACTTTGGACTGGAGATAAATAGTAGACTTTTGAGGATCAATACCTACAGACAAATAATCCAAAACCAGGTCTTTAATATTGGTAGAAAGATCTTTCAGCTTCTCTTTTTCCGGTGCAGTAGTAAGAGTATGTAAATCAGCAATTATAAAATAGCACTCGTATTCGTCCTGGAGCATAACTCTATTTTTGAGGGAGCCTACATAATGTCCCAAATGCAACTTCCCAGTAGGCCTGTCTCCAGTAAGTATCCGTGGTTGCTTTTCCATTATTGGTTTATTATACACAAAAAGAGGCGGAACCTAATAGGCAAACAAGCAGGGAATTATTCGCGTGTGTATGTTCCCGATAACTCCTGCGTAGTCTTATTACCTGCTCTATCCATAGCTTCAACCACTAATGTGTTTAAACCTTCATCAAGAAGTATGTTTAAATAAAACGTACCGTCGGACTGAACTATAGCTTGGTGCTGATTAACAAATGTTGAAGCGTCGGGATCAGTCACACCAGATACCACAATCTTTTCATCGTCTGTACTAAAATCGCTTTCCGGCTGTTCAATTATTAAATCCGGGGGCTCCCTATCTAAAACAATGGCAAAAGGTTTAGATTCCAGACTTTCATTTCCCGCCTGATCAACAGCTATTGCGTAAAAGGCATTAGTTCCTTCATGCAAGGCAATATTCTTAAACTCAAACTCACCATTGTTATCAGCAATTGTTTTTTCTGCTGATTTCTCGTTTAAGTAAAGTTTTACAGTTGCCCCTGCTTCAGCATATCCATGTAAATCAATAAAATTCTCATTAACTGCAGAAGGAAAATTAGATATAAACGGAGCCTGTGGTGGGATTGTGTCTTCCAAACTAGGCTGCACTTCTTTAGGTGGAGAAAGCAGGTCCCAAAAACTAACCATTCCGGATAAAACTGGAACACTTAAAAAAAATATGCCCACCAATAAAACAACCGAAGCACCTAACATAAGCAGCAAACGGACCAATAATTCCTTTTCATTAAAATGCTTTGATCGATATTTTCTTGTTCTTCTCGCCATTGTTTCCTTTATATTATAGTTTCTTTTTATCACCGTACTGCACTTCTTAAAGCATTTCGCCTCGCCCTCATACCTGGAGCCAGTGGTCGGGATTGAACCGACGACCTCTCCCTTACGAAGGGAATGCTCTGCCACTGAGCTACACTGGCAAACACTTATTTATTATTGTACCTAAACACGCGGAAACAGACAAATTATCGTAGACTCCTGACACAAATTGACTACTCGAATCTTTTTTCCCAAATCCAAAACTCTACACTACTTATAAATTTGAGCATCAGAGCAAGTTTGCTAAGCAGCTCTTTCCCTTGAAATAACATAAAAAATTGATAGAATAGATATTGCTATGCCAAACGGGTTTTATTCACCATTTGACGAATTTTTCGAATCTTACGGACCTTCCAATATGGGAGGACGCCATCCCCGGGAAAGAAAAATAGATTTAGCACAGTATCTATCAGAACGGGGAAAAGAGATTATCAACGAAGCTGGACAGGAAGCAGCTAACTACAAGACTAATAGACTTGATACAGAACATCTGTTACTTGCTGTTGCCAAAGACGCAGAAGTTGGCGCAAAAATTCTAAACCAGCTTGGCGTTGACCCACAAGATATAATAACGCATATAGAAGACAACATTCAGCAGGGTAGTTCGGAAACAACCACAGTCTCTTTATCACCGCGTGCCAAGCGTGTTCTTCAATTAGCCTTCTACGAATCGCAGGAACTGGGCCATTCCTATATCGGCGCCGAACACATCTTACTTGCTTTAATTAGAGAAGGTGAAGGACTTGCTGCTCAAATCCTAAAGAAATACGCAATAGATCAAACCAAAGCAAGGTCTGCTGTTATCAAACTAATTGGAAAAGGTGCACCAGAGGGAAAAGTAAAAGAAGTGTCCAAAACCCCGGAGTTGGACCAGTATTCCAGCAATCTCACAAAGATGGCTAAAGAAGGGAAATTAGACCCAGTAATTGGCAGGGACAACGAGATTGAACGCATAATCCATATTCTTTCGCGGCGCACTAAGAACAATCCGGTATTAATTGGAGACCCTGGTGTGGGCAAGACAGCAATAGTAGAAGGTTTGGCCCAGCGGATAGCCTCTAACGAAGTTCCGGACACATTACAAAACAAACGTGTCCTCGCTTTAGATCTTCCTTTAATGCTAGCCGGAACTAAATTCCGAGGTCAATTTGAAGAAAGATTAAAGAAAGTTGTTGATGAAATTAAAGAAACGTCTCGAGAAATTATTGTCTTTATTGATGAGTTGCACACTGTAGTTGGCGCGGGAGCTAGCGAAGGAGCAATTGACGCATCAAATATGCTTAAACCGCCCCTTTCACGGGGAGAACTGCAGGCTATTGGTGCAACAACTCTTAACGAATACAAAAAATACATCGAACCGGACGCTGCATTAGAACGCCGGTTCCAACCAATAATAGTAGAAGAAAACTCAATATCAGAAACTATTGATATTCTTAAAGGCCTACGTGATCGATACGAAGCGCACCATCGCGTAAGAATATCAGATGAAGCTTTAGAAGCAGCAGCAACTCTGTCAGATCGATACATTGCAGACCGATTTCTACCAGATAAAGCAATTGATCTTGTTGACGAAGCAGCAGCTTCTGTAAGACTGCGTTCTGTAGAAGCACCGGAAAACTTAAAACAAGCAGAGGAGCAGCTTAACAAACTGGGATCTGAGAAAGAAGCAGCCGAAAGAGCAAAAAATAAAGAGCGTGCTGAAGAACTGCAAAAAAAAATTGACGAACTAAAACAGGTAAAAGAAGAGCTAACAGAACTTTGGCAAAGGACCAAAGGTACTGAGCAGCCAGAAGTACGTATTGAAGACGTTGCCGAAGTGGTTTCCCGGATAACAGGTATTCCTCTAACTCAACTTTCTGAACAGGAAAGAGAAAAACTGCTCCATTTGGAAGAAAGATTACACGAAAGAATAGTTAATCAGGAAAGCGCTGTCCAAGCTGTATCCGAAGCTATACGCAGAGCTCGAGCAGGACTAAAAGATCCTAACCGACCAATTGGCACTTTCCTCTTCCTCGGTCCAACAGGAGTTGGTAAAACTGAACTAACCAGAGCACTAGCCGAGGTCTTGTACGGAGATGAGAATTTAATGGTCCGGCTAGATATGTCGGAATTCCAGGAAAGGCACGCAATTGCGAGATTAATTGGTTCCCCACCAGGTTATGTTGGTTACGAAGAGGGAGGACAATTAACAGAAGTTGTAAGAAGAAAACCATTCTCCATAATTTTGCTAGACGAAATTGAAAAAGCTCATCCAGATGCTTTTAACCTATTACTACAAATAATGGAAGACGGGCGGTTGACCGACGGTAAGGGTAGAACTGTGGATTTTAAAAATTCTATAATCACAATGACGTCTAATCTTGGAAGTGATATTTTCTTCGCCGACTTAGACGAGGAAGAAAAACATAACAAAATTGACGCCACCCTAAGAAGAACTTTTAGGCCTGAATTCTTAAATCGTCTTGATGAGATTATTTTATTTAAAAATCTAAGCCAGGAAGATCTAGAAAAAATTGTCGAGCTACAGTTAGAAGATGTTCGTAAACTCCTTTCGGAGCACGCTATAAAACTAAAAGTTACGGAAAAAAGCAAACTGTATTTAGCAAACGAGGGTTACGAACCAGAATTCGGCGCTAGGCCGATAAGGAGATTAATTCAAAGAGAGATTGAAAACCCGATTTCCGATAAAATTATTAAAGGCGAATTTGCTGAGGGTGATGCTGTAAAAGTGAATCTAAAAGACGGAAACTTGACTGTAACTAAATAGGCTGATATGCTCGCATATTTAGAACAGTTAAGAAAGTAGCTTTAATAAAAATGAACAGAGAACTTAATTTTAAACCAGGTGATAGAGTAAGTGTAAACTATATTGTACGGGAAGAAGGAAAAAAAAGAATACAGCCCTTTGAGGGAATAGTCATAGCTATAAAAGGCAAAGGTGCTTCAAAAACTTTTACTGTCCGAAAGATAGCCTCTGCTAACATTGGAGTCGAGCGTATATTTCCTTTGCACTCCCCTAATGTAGAAGAAATCAAAGTTGTTAAAGAAGGAAAGCAGCACCGGTCCAAGCTTTACTATCTACGCAAACGCACAGGAAAACAGGCTATGAAAGTTAAGGAAAGAAAGTAAGTAAGATATTAAGATACTAAGATATTAAGATATTAAGATATTACGATACTAAGATATTAAGATACTAAGATATTACGATATTAAGATACTAAGATATTAAGATACTAAGATATTAAGATACTAAGATACTAAGATATTACGATATTAAGATATTACGATATTACGATATTAAGATATTAAGATATTACGATACTAAGATATTACGATACTAAGATATTAAGATATTACGATAC
>CAYVIL010000031.1:0-7601 GCA_964451675.1 uncultured Candidatus Saccharibacteria bacterium | reverse complement strand
CAGGTATGCGTAATAAGCCGCGGTGGCGGAATCTGGCAGACGCAGCAGACTTAAAATCTGCTGGTTTAAAACACCGTGCGGGTTCGAGTCCCGCCCGCGGCACCATTAAACAAAAAGCGCTGCGCGTTTTTAGTTTTTTAGGAGAATTTTCCTGAAAAATTCTCCACATCAATTGCACTAAAAGTAATCTTTCTTCCGCCATCCGTAGGGGGGTCAGATTCGAAGGAGTGCATAGCCGAAACAGATCAATCTAAGCTAAAAGCAAACACATGAAAACAACTTATCTCATTATCAGCATCTTACTAGTAACCATTCTTGGAATGGGTGGAGCACTGGTATGGTTTACCCAAAGCACTCGCTCCACAGAAATAATTACACCTCCACCACCTGAATCACCAATAGGTCCTGATTCTGACACCGAAACCACTACTACGCAAACAGTAGATACCGATGAGGGAATGGAAACGCTTGAAAATGCTATAAAAAAAGCATTTGCGGAAAAGTACGACAAGCAAACAAGCGAGATAAACCTAGAAATTAATAAAGAAACTTCAACCCACGCACAAGGTGTTGTAAGATTCGCTGGTGAAATAAGTGGTGGCTGGTGGCTTGCTACCAAAGAAGAAGGGGAATGGGTATTAGTCGCAGACGGAAACGGAACTGTAATGTGTGAGGATATTGAACCATACAATTTCCCAACCGAAATGGTTCCAGAATGCTGGAACCAAACGACACGAAAAATGATAACCCGTTAAAAAGCCTTGAGCTTGCATGCCCAAGGCTGAAAAACAGAATTAGACACCCCTTTACTACTTTTCACACCTTTCTTTCCAATAAAGAAATGCCCGTGCATACGAAGAAAACTCTCCAGCATCTGTCCAGAAAGCCTCCAATACCTCCCATTGCAGCAAACCGTCGTCCAAATAGGTATTATTTAGGTCGGTAACTTCCAACTCGCCACGCCCAGACACAGTAAGAGTGCGAATGCGATCAAAAACCGATGCATCGTAAATGTACAAACCAGTAACTGCAAACTCCGATGGTGGGTCTGCAGACTTTTCTACAATTTCCATAATCCGTCCCGAACTGTTAAAGCGAGGCACTCCAAACCTTTCTGGATCTGGGACTTGTTTAAGAAAAACCTTAGCTCCTTCTCGGAAGCCACTTACAGCAGGATATATATCCGCATCTGTAGTATTATCACCGAGAATAACTGCAAGAAAGTCGCTGTCGGCAAATTCTTCCGCTAGCGCCAAAGCTGCGGGAATACCACCAGATCCTTCCTGAAAAGCATACTCCAAATGGGCTAGACCTAAAGAATCACCGTTTTTGAGTACCCGCAAAAAATGTCCAGCATGCGGGCCACCTGTGACCACTAATACTTCTGTTACTCCTGCCCGAACCAAAGTTTGGATAGGGTAAAAAATCATCGGCTTATCATATACAGGTAAAAGGTGCTTGTTAGTAACTTGCGTCAAAGGATCCAATCTCGTACCACGACCACCTGCTAAAACTACACCTCTCATAGCTCCCTCTCCTAAAATATATTTCCGGAACGTTACCAATATAATCACAATAAACACAGATAAGCAAATTTCATTACTACTAATACAAATCTAACAGCAAATAGTATATAGTTATAAAAAACAGCCAACTGCCCAAATGGAAACAAAAAGCATTATCCAAAAATTAAGAGATACAGAACTAACCGGCCGTGGGGGGGCCAGCTTTCCTACATGGAAAAAGTGGGAAATGGTTGCAAACAAAAAATCTGAAAAAAAGTACGTTATTTGTAACTGCGCAGAAGGCGATCCCAACACTAAAAAAGACGGCTACCTACTAGAACATTACCCACAAAATATAGTCGAGGGAGTAAAACTGGCAATCAATACGTTAGAAGCATCTAAAGCATACATCTACCTCCGACCCGACTACTACGAAAGGTTTTCACCAATACTAAAAAAGTTATCAACTAACGCTCCAATAGAAATGTTTAAAAAGCCGTGCGGTTATTTGTGCGGCGAGGAAACAGTTCTTTTAAATGCTATTGAAAAAAATTTCGATCCAGAACAGGAAGTAGAAAAATTGCTTGAGCCGCGCCTGAAACCGCCGTATCCTCCAGAAGCTGGTCTTTTTGGTTATCCAACCTTAATCAACAACTGCGAAACTTTTTACCACATTGCAAATATTGCTAAAGACAAATACAAAAATTCACGTTTTTTCACAGTATGCGGGGAGTGCTCCAGTCCCGGAGTTTACGAACTTCCAGAAGATTACACAATCAGACAAATACTAAAAGAAACAAAAAATTTACCCGAATTTGACTTTTTTGTGCAAGCTGGTGCTGGTATTTGCGGTGAAATTTTATTACCGGAGGAATTGAATAAACAACCAGGCTGTCTAGGATCAATTAAAGTCTTCAACAGAGGAGAAACAGATCTGTATGACTTGCTCAATAAATGGGCAAACTTTTTTATGGCGGAAAATTGTGACAAATGCACTCCGTGTAGAGAAGGTGTTTACAGAATCGCAGAGATTGTACAAAAAAACAGGTTAGATAAAAAGAGACTGGAGGAAATATTTTTTGTAATGGAAGAAACTAGCTTTTGCGCATTAGGCAGTGCAGCTGTAACACCATTTAGAACCCTAATACAAAAGCTCAATTTATGAAAAAAGAAAACCTAACAATAACTATCAACAACCGACAGTACGAATGCAACGAAGCGCAAACAATCTTAGAAGTTGCGCGGGAACACGGAATAGAAATCCCATCCCTCTGCTATCATCCCGACAATGACATAAAAGGTTCTTGCCGTTTATGTGTAGTTGAGATAGAGGACAGGCCAGGTCTGCATACCGCGTGTAGCACCACAGTCAGCGAAGGAATGGTTGTTCATACAGAAACGCCAAAACTAATCAAATCTAGAAAAACTAATTTAGAACTATTATTCGCACAGCACCGCGAAGAATGCAGCGATTGCGTATGGGAACTACATAACTGCAAACTTTTAGAACTAGCAAAAAAATACAATGTTGATATTGAAAAATACAGGGACCGTAAAAAACACTACCCAATATACCAATTTGGACCCTCTCTTATTTTTGACAGCTCAAAATGTATCGATTGCGGAATTTGCGTTGATATTTGCAGCAAGCAAGCAGCCAACTTTTTAGAACGAAAAGAAAGAGGACATACAGCAAGAATAGTACCTTCGCAAAAACCTGACCGTGATTGCATTTACTGCGGTCAATGTTTAATGCACTGTCCGGTAGGAGCATTTGAAGCAGTCAGCGAATTTGAAAAAATTGAAGAACCGCTGCGGAAAACAGATGAAAAAATAGTAGTCCAGTTCGCTCCTTCAATCAGAACCAGTTTAGGCGAAGAATTTGGAATGCGCCCCGGTGAATTAGTAACAGGTAAACTAGTAAGCGCCCTGCGGGCTCTGGGAGTAGATACAATATTTGACACTTGTGTTGGCGCAGACTTTACCACTACAGAGGAAGCTAAAGAGTTAATTAGAAAAATAGAAGAGGGGAAAGGGCCCTGCTTATCATCGTGCTGTCCAGCCTGGATCAAATACATTGAATTTTTTGAACCTGACTTTGTTAAATACTTAGCAACAACACGTTCGCCGCAGTCAATTCTTGGAGGACTAATTAAAACTTATTGGGCAGAAAAAGAAGGAATTGATCCAGCAAAAATCAGAGTCGTTTCCATTATGCCCTGTGTATCAAAAAAATACGAAATAACACGTCCTGAACTCAATATCGAAGGTATTAAACCAGTAGATTATGTAATGACTACCCGGGAGCTGGCCCGATTACTAAAAAGGCGCGGAATCAACTTTAACAAACTAAAACCGCAAAAGCCAGACAACCCGCTGGGCATTCCTAGCGGAGCAGGAGTGATTTACGGAGCTAGTGGCGGTGTAGCTGAATCAATTTTACGCACTGCGTACTCCATGGTTAATGGACACGGACCAGAAAAAATTGAATTTAAGCAGGTCCGGGGAATGGAGCAAACCAAGGTAGCAGAAATCAAACTTAGTAAAAAAAGTGTGCGGATTGCTTCTGTAAATGGAATAGGCGAAGCGAAAAAAATTCTTGAAGAATTAAAGAACGACCCAACCGCGTACGACGGTGTTGAAGTTATGGCGTGCTACGGAGGCTGCATTGGCGGGGGAGGCCAGCCTTTACCAAGCGAACCGGAAATTAGAAAAGCACGTGCAGGCGGATTATATAAAAGTGATAAAACCAAAAAAGTGCGCAGCGCGCACAAAAATCCAGTTGTCCAAAAAGTTTACGAAGAATACTTAACAAACGAAGAAATTATTCACAAAGTATGCCATACAAATTACAAAAAGAAAGAAAAGGAGGTGAACTTTTAACACATGCAGAAAACAAAAACAGAACTACTATCACTTTCCAGCTTAGCGTTTTTGACTAGACTAGCAGTACTAATTGGTATTGCAACCACAGCGCCCTTATTAAAAAACCAGTTCCTAACCGGCCCAATTGTTAATGCAACACTATACATAGCAGTGCTCCACATGGGAATTGCTGAAGGAATCTGGGTAGGGCTTCTTCCAAGTTTAATTGCTTTATCAGTAGGCCTTCTTCCTGCGCCGCTAGCAGCAATGATTCCATTTATAATGACAGGAAACGCAATTCTTGTCACAGTATTTGGAAAACTAAAAAAAATAAACTACTGGCTGGCAGCAGTACTAGCAAGTGTTTTAAAATTTGTATTTCTCTACACAACAAGCACAACGCTATTACAAGGCTTACTGGGAGGGGCGGGGGCAGGGGGAGCGGGAGGAGGAATTGCAGCAAAAGCAGCAACAATGATGTCTTGGCCTCAGCTAGTAACCGCACTGCTTGGTGCCCTACTAGCTTTTTCCTTCAACAAAGCCTTTAAGTAGAGCGAGGGTCTACTTAAAGCCGTCAATATGGGTAAAAACAAATGTAGGATTATAACCAACGATATAGCCCACATTTATAATCGTGGCGTTGAGAAAAGAAAAATATTTCTCGATTCCGGTTACTATTTAAGGTTTCTGTCCATACTAAATCACTATACTACATACGATTATGCTTACAGCAGGATTAAAACCAGATTAAAGAATGCCAAATCAGCAAAAGAAAGAAAACACACACAGGAGTTTCTTAACACCAAACGCATACAAAAACCAGTAGAAATTATATCCTACTGCTTAATGCCAAATCACTATCACATAACTCTAAAGCAATTAGTAGATGGGGGAACAAGCCAGTTTATGCACCGTATCGGCACCAGTTACACAAATTACTTCAATATTCGGCAAGATAGAGCTGGAAGATTATTCGAAGGACCGTTTAAAGTAGTCAAGGTTAACTCAGCAAAGCAGCTATGTCACCTTGCACGGTATCAGCATACAAATCCACTATCCATTGGCGTTGAATCGCGGAACGAACTATCAAAATATCCGTGGTCATCATTAGCAATTTATCTAAACGAAATTGATAACAAATTAGTAAATACAAAAACAGTTCTAGAAAACTTCAATAGCAGAACAAGCTTCGAAGAATTTACTTTTCAAAAAGTAGATGAATTTGAACCCGTTAGATTAGAATCAGTAGCTATTGACGATGACTTCGAATGGTTTGCAAAATTCAAAGCTTTCAAAAAGGCTAGACAACAGCAACTAAGAGAGCAGTATCTAGAAAACGCTGTGATGTAAGCACTAAGTAGAGCGAGGGTCTACTTAAGGCTGCTAATAAAAGAAAAAACGTCTGGGAAAAGCACACATAACTGGAGCTAATCCCAGACGCCACAGACAGACAGACAGACAGACAGACAGACGGTAGATACACCTCCAATCACAGACGGATCAAGGCAGAGGCGGTAACAGTACTCGCACCCCGGCTGGAGTCCCAAGAAGGTACAAATCCTAGTAAACCGGGAACGCAAGAAAGCCGACGTCCAATTTCTGCCCTCAAATAACCATCCGAGCAGTTGAGGTTGATATCTACGGGTAAACAATTTTTCCCAGGTTTTACCGTTAGCCTAAGCACGGCTGACTCAACCTTACCTTCAACCGTAGCTCGAAGATCCCAGATCATAGTAACCCCTCTCCGTCCCGAGGATACGGATGAATTAGTGAGGGTCACGGGTAATTGCACATCGCGCGAATGAGCGAGAAAAGATTGCGTTACCGCTCTTTGCAAACGTGCAATCTCCGTGCGCAACCGCTTATCAGAAACCATCAACCCTCCTTTTCTCTCGTGGTATCTCTAACTTTCTTATGAATGCACTATACAGTTCAACGGTAATTATACCACTGTTGACCTATAAAATCAACGGGGGATAAAAGAAAAAACCTCGATCTTCATTTCTTTTGAACACCGAGGCTATACAATCACGTTTTACCTACTCTCCTTTAGCTTTTATTTCCCTGAAACAACGTGTGCCAATTGCTTCACACCATCATAAAAACTAGTGGAAGAAACGCAAATAGCGCGTACACCAGCAGCAAATAGACTTTCCCGAAGGTTAACTTCAGGAGAAGTTTCTGTCAGCAAAACGTACACAAGTTCTGTGTCAAGAGCTTTCTGATACTGCGCAACGCGCTCGGGTGTAACGGAACCAACCAAAAGAAGCGCAGCTAATCCGAGTTCCATATCTTGCTTTACTTCGGGGTAAAAAGCTGTAACAGAAGAAACAGCAAAGTCTCTTTTTAAGAGTTCCACCACCGCAACTACAGTTCTCATAGAAACATCGCAACCTACTGCCAAAATTGATTTTGATGGCATTTAGCCCTCCTAATAAAAATTAGTTTTCTACAAAGCTAGTGATATCAGAACCAGCATTCTTCAACTAGTTTTCCGCAGCGCCGTCACCTTTTAATGCAGCGCTCACCAAACGTGCGGCGTGGCTTAGACGATGGGTGCAAAAAACTTTGTCAGCCCCAGCTTCTTTAGCCCGATTAAAACGGAATTCAGCAGGACCACGCATAAATAAAACAACATAGACCTGTTCCGCACCAAGCTTTGCACGCGCATTCTTTACATCAGAAGGACAGGGATCTCCAAACAAAACAACAGTACCGATACCTTCATTAAGTGCTTCCATCAAGTCTTCGACAGAGACTGCAGCATCCACACCACAGTCATGCCGAAGCACACCGTAAAAAGCATCCGCAATATAAGGGTACACTACGCAACGCATAACCAGGACTTTTCCTTCATCCACAACACACCTCCCAGTAATAGCTATAGCCCACTCTTTCACATTACTAGATCTAACTAGATAAGCTCCTATAAAATATCTAACTGGGAAAGTACTGTCAACCACTGCAAGCAAATTGCTATCTTAAACTACAATTGCTATAATTGTGTCTACCGTGGATTGGTCCAAGCTCAGAGAGTTTGAGCTGTGGAGTTTTTGGCAACGCCAAAAACTCCTAAAACCAATAGCTTCGCTGTTGGTTGCGAGTCCGTAGCTCAGTTGGCTAGAGCGCTACAGTGACATTGTAGAGGTCGAAGGTTCAAGTCCTTCCGGACTCACCACGGGGTGTGGCGCAGCCCCGACGCTACGGTCGGGGCTCCGACCTGCGAAGCAG
>CAYVIL010000030.1:0-7675 GCA_964451675.1 uncultured Candidatus Saccharibacteria bacterium | reverse complement strand
CAGGCGGGACTAATTCGAGCAGCGGCTCAAGCAAACTCGCCGGCTCTCATTGAGCGCTCAGCCACCCTTCCAAAAGTTGCATTTCTAAATTTTCTAATAAAGCTTACTTACCTCATACTTTACCGTGGACTCCCGCCGTTTCAGGCGGGACTAATTCGAGCAGCGGCTCAAGCAAACTCGCCGGCTCTCATTGAGCGCTCAGCCACCCCTCAGTATATCAATATTCTAGCAAATTTAATTGTTTCTGTTTAATAATGTTAGTTTGGAGGTATTAAGTTTTGGGGTTCTTTTCTTTCTACACCCAGCTGGTCGAAATCTTTATCATAAGAAACAACAACCATCTTTTCCTCTTTTATTGGCTCTAAAGAAGCGACAATAGCGTTTATGAATTTTACATTGTGATTTTCGTATAGGTTTAAGGCATACAGAAGATTGTAGTTATCAATAATACTTAGGTTTTTTAGATTTGCAGTACCTTTTAATGCTTTTACCACATCTTTTTTTGCAAGTTTATAAAAACTGCGGAGAGTCCATGCAGATTCTGCAAAGACAATTGTTGCTGTGTAAGCTTTTATTTTACCTTCCCTTACTAATTCTAGAAAGCTTACGCAGTGGTGGTACTTTTTAGTATCATCTTTGGTAAGAGCACGGAGAAAAATGTTAGTGTCTATAAAGTATTTCATTTAGTTGAATATCATTCCCTTTGGTAGGCTTTTTCCATCTGTTCCCGGGCTTCGAGTACTGATCGCTTTTCTTCGGTCTCAAACTTCCCAGCTAGGTTAATTATGTCGGGCACAGGTTTTACTTTAATTGCCTTCTCATCTTTGTTCACTTCTAGTGCAACTTTCAAAAACTCCTCGAAACCAAGGTTTTCCCTTAGTTTTTTAGGAATAGTAATCTGTCCCTTTTTAGTTATTGTAGTAAAGTAAGTCATTGGCAGTCTGTATTACAATTAAAGATTAACTTACTAGTATTATACGTAATACAGATAATTTTGTCAAATTATGCAAGTTAAGCTTGCTTTGCTACAATATAACTACATATGTCCGACCAAATTCAGAAAATAAAAGATAAAAATGATATTGTGGAAGTTGTTAACCAGTACGTAAAGCTTGAAAAAGCGGGACGAAATTACAAAGCGCTCTGCCCCTTCCACCAAGAGAAAACACCTTCTTTTATGGTTTCGCCAGAGCTTCAGATTTACAAATGCTTCGGTTGCGGTATAGGTGGTGACGTAATTAATTTCGTTATGGAAATGGAAGGTGTAGATTTTCCTGAAGCTTTAGAAATTTTAGCAGACCGGGTGGGCATAAAGCTCCGCAAATTTAAAGGTGATCCTAAAGCACAGGAGAAGAACAGAATAACCTCAATTAACGAAATTGCGCAAGAGTTTTACTCGTATTTACTTTTTAACCACTCCGTAGGTAAGCGAGGAAGAGATTATTTGGAACACCGGGGGATTTCCTTGGATACAGCTAAAGAGTTCTCCTTAGGATATGCTCCCTTTTCAAAAAACAGTTTAGCAAAGTTTCTCTTAAGCAAGGATTATACTCTTGGTGAATTAGTGCGTTCTGGTTTGGTAAAGTCGCCTGGAAAAGGACACTATTATGACTTATTTCGTGGGCGCTTAGTATTTCCTTTAAAGAACAGCCGAGGTGTTATAGTTGGTTTTTCCGCGCGTGCTTTTAAAGATGATCAGGAGCCTAAATATATTAATATTGCAGAGACAGCCCTTTTTAAAAAAAGGCAGTTACTTTACGGCTTGTGTGCGACTAAAGCAGCTATTAAGAAGTCAAAAAAAGCAATTGTTGTTGAAGGAGAGTTTGATTTTTTATCTCCATACCAGGCAGGAACAAAAAATATTGTGGCAGCTAAGGGTACGTCTTTGACGCCGGAGCAGGTAAAAATTCTAAAAAGATACGCAGATACCATCCTAATTGCTTTTGATGCAGATGTTGCTGGGGAGAGCGCTGTTCAAAGAGGTATTGACCTTGCTCAGGAGGCGGAACTTGATATTCGCGTCGTTGTATTACCTACAGGAAAAGATCCTGATGAATGTGTTCGTATTGATCCGGAAGGTTGGGAAAGAGCCATAGAAAATGCCATACCAGTGATGGATTTTTATTTCAATTACGCGTTAGAAAAATTCAGTTTGAGCGAGGCCGCAGGAAAGAGCAAAATAGCTTCCTATTTGTTACCTAAAATTAGAGCACTACCGGACGCGGTAGCACAGACTCATTATTTGCAGGAATTAACGGAGAAAATAGAAGTGCAAGAGGAGATTTTGCGTTCTGAAATGAGTAGACTTTCAGGATCCTCTTCTGTGGATAGAGCAGAACCATTAAGAAAGCATTTTAAGACGGATCAGAAAAAGAAAAGCCGCCAGCAGGCTTTAGAGGAGCAGATTTTGTCAATGCTTCTACAAGCGCCCAAGGAATTTTCGAAAACTGTACTTTACAAATTGGCTAAGGAAGATTTTACAGGGGAGGTTACCAGTGCATTGTTTACTCTTTTTAAAGAGTATATTTGGGAAGTTAAACGTTTTGAGATTGCTAATTTGAAGAAAAAGCTTGGAAACGAAGAGCAGAAGTTGTTTGAGGAATTGTATTTACGTCCGTCAATTCTTTCCTTGGAGGAAAGTAATGAAGAGTTTGAACAAGAAGTAGAAAGAATTATTGAGGAATTAAAGAAGCAGCGCTACCATCGACAGTTAAAAGACTTAACTTCTAAGATAAAGCGGGCAGAGAGGGAAAATGACGGAAAGACTTTAAAAGAGCTCCAGGAGCAGTTCCAAGAGATAGCTGGCAAAATTGAATAAGTTTGTTTGGAACCAAAGCTATGCAGTTGCAAGAGAATGTTGAATGCCTAGTGGTTAGTACTGTACTATTATGTAAGTAATTATGGTAAAAAAAGAACGAAAGAAATTAACATCTGAGCAAAAAGCTGCGGCCAAACTTCTGGAGCAGGGTGTGGAAGATGGCTTTGTCACACAAGAGCGGATTTTGGAAGTTTTCCCGGAGGCGGAGGAACATGTAGAGCAGTTAGATAAACTTTATGCCGATCTAATAGAGAGAGGAATCGATGTTTTTGACGATTTAGGAGAATCTTTAGAAGAGAAGTCTGTTGAGGAGTTAGAGCAAGAGCTTAAGGTAGCGGCAAGAAGTGACCGAACTATTACTTCTGACCCTGTAAGAATGTATTTGCGTGAAATGGGGAAGACACCATTACTGACCAAGGAAGAAGAGGTGACTTTGGCAAGAAGGATAGAAGATAGTGATCAGGAGGCACGGAAACATTTAACCAAGGCGAACTTGCGTTTGGTGGTTTCCGTTGCCAAAAAATATATTGGACGGGGATTAAGTTTTTTGGATTTAATTCAGGAAGGTAACATTGGGTTAATGCGAGCTGTAGAAAAGTTTGATTGGCGTCGGGGATATAAGTTTTCAACATATGCGACTTGGTGGATTAGGCAAGCTGTAACCCGGGCAATTGCTGATCAAGCACGGACGATCCGTATTCCTGTGCATATGATTGAAACTATTAATAAATTCCGTAAGGTAAAGAGAGAGATGGAGCAAAAACTTAAACGTGAGCCTACTCCAGAGGAAGTAGCCCGGGAAATGGCTGGGATGGACGAAGAAAAAGCGAGAATGATTGTTCGTATTGCTCGCTATCCCGCATCTTTAGATAAACCTGTGGGAGAGGAAGGGGATTCCACCTTAAAAGATTTTATTGCAGATGAAAGTACGGCATCTCCTTTAGATACAGCATCTTTTGGTATTTTGCGTGACCATATTGAAGATGTTTTGGAAACATTAAATCCTCGTGAGCAGAAGGTTTTGCGCTTTCGGTTTGGGCTTGATGACGGCAAGCCAATGACACTAGAGCAGGTTGGCAAAGTGTTTGGTGTTACTCGGGAGAGAATTCGGCAAATTGAGGCTAAAGCCCTCCGTAAACTACGCCACCCCACTCGGGCTAAGAAACTTAAGGGTTTTGAATAAAAACAGTTTTGGAAATTTTTTAGGATCTTATTTGCTCTGCCAGTTCAGCCAGCTTTTCATCATCCGCTCTTTTGTAGTCGTGGGAGGAAATGTAGCCTTCGTATTGCTCAAAATATTTATCTACGTCGGCCAATATAGGTTCCCATTCTTTAAGGTTGGCTGTACCATGCATTGGGAAAAGCTTAGTGTGTAGATGATTTACCCCAAAACCTTCAAAAATTAGCCCTGTCCTGCCAACATCCTCCAATTTTCCATCCAGCAGTTTAGCAACTTTTTCTGCAGCAGCTACTAAATCGCTGACCACATCTTCCGGCACATCTGCAAAATAGCTGGAGTAGTGTTCTTTCTGTGTTGGGAAAGATGGAGAGGAAAGCAAGGTGTTTTTCATCCTCCCATACTTTGTGGTAGGGGACTTCGCCTTTAACCATTTTACAAAATAAGCAGTCTTTTTTCATAACTCGATTACATCAGAACATTTTACTTTTACTATTGAAGTAGCGACCTCTTGCCGTGTACCCTAACCAGCGAAGCTGTTTTTGTGGCGCTGCGGTTAGGTCGCGCTAATGGAGAAATTGCTAGTCAGCAAGCTCGCTTCGGAAGAATTCAGCAGTTTGTTGCATTGCGGTTGAAAAGTTGGGAGATCTGATGTTGTGACCCCCGTTTGGGTATTCGTACAGCTGGTGCTCAATTGCGGTACCGTCTAAAATTTTCATAAGGTTTTTGCTGTACTCAATATCTACTACAGGATCGTTTACAGCGTGGTGGAGTTGTATAGATCCTTTAACGCCGTTCAGATAATTTGTGGGTACTACTTGCCGCCAGAAACTGTTATTGGGGTCAAAATTGCCGTGAATATCGAACAGGTTGCTCCTTTTTTCTGCGGCTTCAGATTCTCTGTTTGGTGGTTGGTAGCTGTTATCGTTAATACTGTATTCAAAAAAATCCTCGTAAGTGTACGTCGCCCCTGCCCAAATAACTGTGGCTGGAATATTTTGGTTGATTACCATAGCGCGAAAAACTAAATTTCCGGACATACTGTGTCCCCACAAACCGACCTGATCGATAAAATCAGTTTTTTTCAAACTTGCATAGGCATTTAAAACATCTATTACGTAATCAGCTGAAAAATATCCGCTGCTGGGTGAGCCTCCCGAATCCCCGTGCCCACGCAGGTCAGTTTTAAATACTACAAAACCCCTGTCGGCAAGAAAATCAACATAAACCTCGTAGTTATTTAGGGTATGGTACTCACTTGGTGGGATGTATCCATGGACAAATATTATTCCCGGCCATCCGTTCTCTGGCATTTCTCCTTTTGGTTTAGTCAATAATGCGTCTATTTTGAGTCCTTCTGATTGGTAACTTGTTATATAGCTAGTGTAGTTTGTGTATTCTGCTACTTTTTCTAGCGCAGCTAGGTTGCTTCCTTCCCAATGTTGGTCCCTCAAATAGGGAATTGTTAATTCTTTAAAGGGGACGGGTTCTGCTTCACTTATGCTTGGGGTAGTACTTGGCTTGTGTTCGGGTTTAAGGCTTTCTGAGTTTTGTTTTTCAGATCTTGCCGTTGTATTCTTGCAGATTGCGTAGCCTGAGATAGGTATTATTAAGAGGATCGTAATTCCAAGAGCGATGTATATATTTTTATTTTTTGCATTGCCTTTAATTTTAGATTTCATTTAAATTAACTTTCCAGTAATTGCTTCTGTTATATTTTTCCGCGTCAGCAAAGGATTCTTGCGCTTTTTTCTCTTCACCACGTAATTCGTAAATTTTCCCCTGTAATGAATATAGTTCTGAAAATGCTCGGTTTTGGTTATTAAGTATTTGGCTAGTTATTTTAAGAACTGTGTCATATTCTCCCAATTGGTAATAAGCCAGGATAGGTTCAATTTGGTACCACAGTGTTCTGGATGGTAGCTTATCTGCAATGTTTTCATACACAGCCACGGCTTCTTGATACCTGTTCGACTGGTACAGGGCGACAGAACGGTTGAATTGCGCATAAATATTACTCACGTCTTTTTTAGTTTGTTGGTCGGCCTTTTGTAATGCTGTTTCCCAAGCTTTTTTCTCTGTTGCTAAATCTCCTAAAATTTTTAATGCTGTTTCTTCTTTGCCTGTTGGTACAAGTACTAAAAATTCGTAATTGAATTTTTCCCATAGGTTATTGAATCTTTCGTAGGTATAACTTAAATCTTTCCCTTGCATTGAATCATCTTGAATAATAGTCTTTGTGTTAGAATCAAAACCTTTGATTATCCGGTAGTGTCCAATATCTTCATCCTCTGTTAGCCATGTTTTAGCAATAATTGGAATGTCGTTGTTAATGAAGTATTTTAAGATTTCAATATTACCTGCTGGTCGATGATACGCAGCTAGGTTGTACTCGGTAGCTTTTAGAGCAAGTTCGGTAAGAGTTACGCTTTTATCATCGTTGTTGCCCTTCGGGTGTTGGTAAGGTCTTAATGAGTCGCCTAAATCTTTTTGGGAAACAGCAATGTCGTAATAAGATAGTGCCATAGACAGAGAAGCGGGTCCGCAATTGTTAAATGTTTGAAAAGTGTGTTTTCCATTTTCTAGCACTTTCTTTTCTGGCAGCTTTTCAAGTTGTGGTTCCTCTTCCTGCTTTTGGCTAGTAGTAGGGGATGTTGTGCTAGGATAGCTTTCCGCAATTGAGTTTTGCGGTTGGGTGTTTGGTGGGGTGTTGTTTAGCACAATCTCCCGACTTAGTGTGCCGGCAGAGAGTAGTATTATTATTGTAGCTAGTATTAAAATAAGTTTCTTTAGATTGGTCATTTTGGATTAATTTAGTTAGCATACTTTTTGAATACCAAGCAGGCTGTTTTCCTCCAGATACTCAATTATATCATTAGCAATACTTTTGGTTGGCAATCCAGGGTTTACTGCAATTAGTTTTCTACCTTTCGAGTTAGTTAAAAACCCAATTTCTTCCTTGTGTGATCTTTGTAATTTTGCTGACTACTTCTGCCGGCAGTTCGATGTTTTTTAAATAGATTACTTGTATTCCAACTTTAGTATAGTTTTGAAGACTAGCTAATTGGTTTTCCTTCTTTTTGTGTGGCGTGGTATATTAAAGAAGATGAAAGGCAAAGCCGCGCATTGGATTTTTTTACTACTTTTTGTATTGGGGGCGATCTTGGTTGGCGGGCGACTCTTTCGACCTCGGAAAACGGGTATTCCTACTGTGCCTAGCAGTCCTGTGAATGATGTTTGTTTAGAAATTTCCCAGCCCAACGACCTTTATTATTGTTTGGCAGTTGCTAATCGGGATTCAAGCTTCTGCCAAAAAGTTGACCTTCCTAGCGAAGAGAATATTTGTCTGGCAATGACTGAGAAAGACGTCTCCTATTGTCGAGAAATTGAAGACTCTCAAGCGAAGAAATTTTGCTATTACGAATTGAGCATTGATGTGGATAGAATTAACTATTGTGATGAATTAGAAGAGCAGGAAGATTGTTATTTTGCTCTGATTCACCGTTGGCATTGGCGCGGCCAACCGGAGAAAATTAAAATAGCACACTGTGAAAAACTCAATGACGGGACTGTGCAAGGAAGCCTCCTTGAAACCATATGTCTTGCCTATAAGAACGAAGACCCCGCTTTGTGCCAGGGAAATAAATATTGCCTCTCCTACTTTCCCCAGCCAGAATCGT
>CAYVIL010000029.1:3907-7935 GCA_964451675.1 uncultured Candidatus Saccharibacteria bacterium | reverse complement strand
TGCCGGAAAATGCGCTGAATAACGCGCCGTTCTGAAAAAAAGCGAAAAGCAGGTCAAGAACATAAACAAGGAGGAGCTAAGTTCCAATGAGTTTATTAGCTGGAGCCTCAAGGAAGAAAAAATTGAAGTTTCAGATCCTGAACCAGAACCAGAACCGGAACCACAGCCCGAACCTCAACCGCAAACACAGCAGATCAGCTTAACCGGCGAGGCAACTGACAAAGGAGTATCTTTATCATGGACTGTTACAGGCATAGATGCTCCAAAAGGCTTTAAAATTGTTAGAAACAGATACGGTAATCCTAAATTCCCGGGGGACTATTATGTATACCTTTCAGACTCAAGCTCCCGCTCCTACACCTGGAAAATAACGGATGGTGAAACATGGCATTTTAGAGTCTGCAAGTACACCGGAAGCGGCTGTGAATTTTATTCAAATCAAATAACAGTCACCGCATCAAAAGTCGAAGCCGAAGAGAAAACTAAAGAAAAAGTTGAAATTAAAAGCCAGATAGAATCAATATCGCTAGAAGCAACCAAAGGCGATAACACTGCAAAATTAGAATGGTCAGTGGAAGGCACTCCTCCCAACGGGTTTAAAGTTGTATGGTCCACTGAATCCAAACCTGTCTATCCTCCACGAAAAGGAGATTCGGCACAATGGGTATCGTCTGATACAAGAAGCAAAAAAATAACAGACCTCAAGTCCGATACCACCTATCACTTTAGAGTTTGTGAATATTTGAGCGGTAGCTGTGGAGTGTACTCAAACGAACTAGAACTTAGTTTCTAATTTCCCTCCTTTAAATTAAATCGCCCTACAATAAATCTATGGCAAAAATACTAACTTCTTGCACCCTGCAGTTATTGAAAAACTACTTCCCAGCACAGCTGAAAACTTCTCATACTCCACCGCCACGCCAAACTGCTCAAAAGCAAATTCCCTAGCTGTTTTTCCCAAAGTAACAACCACCCCTGCATCGAGATTACCTTCACCAATAACCGGTTTATAGTTGTTTCTAACCCGGAATTCATACAGAGGCAATTCCACCAACCTTTTTACCTGCTCGGCAAGCTTCTTTATTTGCTTTCTTTTAGACATTTATATTTATGTCTCACTTTCCAACAAGTCCCTAAATTCTTGCTCGCTAAGGATCTGAACCCCCTCCTTCCTAGCTTGATCTAACTTACTTCCCGGATTTCCACCAACAACTAAATAATCTGTCTCACTGCTAACACTGCTAGTAGCACTACCCCCAAGCCTTTGTACATTCTTCTTAACCGCGTCCCTTGTCCATTCATCCAAAGCACCAGTAAACGCAAAAGTCAATCCCTGCAACGGTTTTTCCTCCTTCCCAGCATAAGGATTCTCTATCCTAATACCTGCTTCCTCTAATTCTTGCAGTATTTTCTTATTCTCCGAGGAGGAGAAAAACTGGGTAACACTTCCCGCAACCTCCGGACCAATTTCGTGGACCTGCTCTAAATCTTCGCTGGATGCATCGTTCAGCTCTCCCAAACTGCTAAAGTTTTGAGCCAAAACTTCAGACACATGCTGACCAACCAACGGAATAGCTAACGCATACAAAAATTCAGGTAAGGTAGCTTCCTTGCTTTGCTCAATTTCAGTAATCAAATTATTAGCTGATTTCTCTGCAAAACGATCCAAACCCAAAAGATCTTGTTTTTCTAATTTATAAAGACCAGAAATACGTTCCACCAAACCGGCAGCAATTAACTGATCTGCTACTTTTTCACCTAACCCCTCAATATCCATTGCTTCCCGGGAAGCATAATGAGTCAGTCTTCCCCGTAATTGAGCAGGACAATCCAAATTAGGACAGTGCGCCTGTTTGTTATCTTTACTCATAACTATCTCCGCACCGCAAACCGGGCAAGTTTTCGGTATTTGAATTTTCCGTTCCGACCGATCACGGTTGTCTTTAATTGCCCGAACTACATAAGGAATAACATCCCCAGCCCGCTCCACCACAACTGTGTCCCCAACCCGGATGTCTTTGGCATCAATTTCACTTTGGTTGTGAAGCGATGCCCGCTTCACTTCTACACCACTAATATTGACCGGCTCTAAACGTGCCACAGGAGTAATCTGACCTGTTCTTCCCACCTGAAACTCAACATCATGCAGCTTAGTGGTTTTTCTGCGCGGCTCGAATTTGTAGGCAATAGCCCAACGGGGATTGCTTGTCCGGCTGCCCATCTGATCCTGGCCTGCTAACAAGTTAACTTTGAAAACCACCCCGTCAATTTCATAATCAAGTTCGTCCCGCTCCTCTGCCATCCGTTGGTGGTAGGAAAGTAATTCTTCCACACTGCTGCATTGCTCCATCTTTTCCTCGTTAATACGCAAACCCCAATCGGGTAAAATTTGCAAAGCATCTAAGTGGCTTTCAAAATCTAGCTCTCGAGAACTAGCTACCTGGTAAAAAAAGATATGCAAAGGTCGCTGCGCAGTTTTTTGGGGATCAAGCTGACGGAGAGAACCAGCAGCAGCATTACGGGGGTTAGCAAACCGATCTTTGCCTTCTCTCTGGCGCTGCTCGTTGTAACGCTCAAACTCACCTTTCCGCATATATACCTCACCATGCACAACTAATCGTTCCGGGATTTCTGCATCGCCGCTTTTGATTAACCTAAGTGGCACCTCAGCAATAGTTTTAACATTTTTTGTTACATCATCACCCTGCTGACCATCACCGCGGGTTGCACCGCGCGATAGCTTACCCTGATCATAAATCAATTCAATAGCCACCCCATCGTACTTAGGTTCAGCAGAATAGCTGACCCCGTCCTGACCAAGCTCCTGCCGGCAGGTCTGGTCAAAATTACGCACATCTTCCTCCTTACGAGTAGCTTGCAAGCTAAGCATTGGGTAAGGGTGCTCAACAGTTTCCAGCTCATCCACCGGCTGGCCGCCCACCTTTTGGGTCGGTGAATCAGAAGTTTTTAAAGAAGGCCATTGGTCTTCTAAATCCTGCAGAGTCTCAAACAAAGAATCGTAGTCAGGGTCGGAAATTACCGGGTCATCCTTAACATAATAGCGATAGTTGTGGTAACGAATAGCGTTGCGCAACCTTTCAGCTGCCTTCTCCGCCTCCTCTTTGTTAGAAATATCGGCAATAGTAATGTCCGGTTTTAGTTCTATATCTCGAGGTTTTTCCATATATGTATTTTATACCTTTATACTTGAAAAAGAAAAACTTTCCAATCCCTCCCCGCTTCCAGAAAATGTTGGTAGTAATGAATCACTTATAAAAGTAACAGTTACGGTCAGCAGCGCACCACACAGCGATCCGGTTCTTTTTCTTCGCAAAAATCCAAACTGTCTGTTTATCCCATAACAGTAACTCGGAGAAGGAGGGGTGTTATTCCCTGTAATAAAGGGAAAACCGCCTATAGGCAGTTTTACTTTTAAGACTATCGGATGTATAATATAACTGTGAAGGTCGGGTAAAAAATGGCTGGTTTTTGCCTTAAACAAAAGGTTTAATGCAGAGATGAGCCTTTTAATTAAGTAGAAGCACTTTAACAGAAAGGAGTAAGGTGTGAAGAATAACTTGAAAGTTCGCGCAAGCGCGTTAGTGGCATTCGCAACAGTTCTGGTAGCGGGCGTTGTCCTACTGGAGCTAGTAGGGCCCCCCCCAGCACCGGAACTGCGATCTGTGCAGGAATGGAGAGACACCGTCTGGCTGATGTGGCAGCTGAACGCGCTGTGGCTGCTGCCATCCGCTGTACTGCTCTTCATCTTCCCATTCGCTTGGCCATTCTGGAGGGAAAGATAATAAGAACCAGTCGAAGATAGCAAAAATCCTGGTCTGGGCCGTGGTCGCAGTGCGGCTCATCGTCCTAATAACAGTAGGAGGGAAAATGCAGAAGAAGATCGAATCCCGGATCGCCGGACTGCAGAGCCGCCTTTTCATAGCGGCGCTGTCAGTATCGGCTCTCACGCTCATCTACGCCATCTTTGGGTGGATGGGCATCTTGATCGCCGCGGTCATCGCATACGT
>CAYVIL010000029.1:0-3897 GCA_964451675.1 uncultured Candidatus Saccharibacteria bacterium | reverse complement strand
TCGCGGCAGGAATCTACATCGTAGGAACGATGGCTCTCGGATACTGGTTCGCATCGACAATTTTCGTAGGTGCTGTGATCGTCGGCGCGCCGGTGGCAATTCTGTTCGGGATCGGGAGGGAGTACCTGGACAGCATCTACAGCAGGCGGTCATACGCGCGAATTGCGTTGATGACCGTCGCCGCGCCCGTCGTCATACCCTTCGCGGCTGTTTACTTCGCTGTGAAGGAGCTAAAAAAGGAGGTGCTAAGCTAGTCTAGTTTTACGGCCCGGCGTGAGTAGAGTAAGTACATCTGACATTAGTCAAGTGTACAAACTCGCTCACCTCCGGGCCTTTTCTTTTTGTTAAACTTTCTGCCCATACAAAAAACTGCTAAGCAATGGTACTACACATCACCTAGCAGTTAAAACAGAACTGAAATTCCAATCAGGAGCTTTGATTCAGAAACTCGCGGACCTTTCCCAGAAAAGGTTTCACGCGACCTTTTTGCACAAAAACGAAACCCGGCGGAATGCCATACACACTCCCAGACATCAAAATAGCAGGAATACCTCGTTCCATTGCAGCCTCGTAAATATGCAAACCGCTTCTATCACTGGAATCGGAATTGTCGATCAATCGGAAATCTGTTACAACAACATCTATCTCACATTGCTCCAAAAGCTCTAAAGCTTCTTGAGGGTTAGAAGCAAGAACAACTTCAAGACCAGCGCACTCAAAAAGCAGTACCATTACTTCGCGAACATCACAATCATTATCCGCTACCAGAATTCTCGGGGCCATATCAACATCTCCTTTCCCAAATTCCTAAACAGCGGGTCAGTAAAACCACACTAATAACCTACTGTGGTGCGCACCAGAACAGTTCCCCCCAAGGCGTCTCCCGCACAGCGATTTTGTGCTCCGCGTAAAGAAAACCAAGCACTCGCCCAACAACAACCGGATTATCATACCCGATCCAATTTGCAACCAACTCTGCAGTACCAGAAAAATCAAAGAGATGTAACAAGATATGGGTCCTAACCACTTGCTCCGCATCTGTTGGTTGATACAGCTCCGGGCAGGAAACAGCCGATTCTCTCTCTGTATAGTAGCAACCGTCGCAACAGATATCACCTCTGCCGAGCAACGTACCCAAGGCAATATTCAGATATGGTGATGAAATCCCTGTCGCCTCGTGAATTGCTTCATAACTAATTGGTCCGCGCCGGCTAATTACAGCAAACACTTCACTTGCTAAAGAACTAATACCCACAGCAGCCTCCCTTATTATGACTCATTCATCCACAACTCACAACGTAAACCGAATTATAACAACGCAGACACAAACAAGCAAAAAGCTTCAACTACCAGGGTACTATAAACTGACCGAGTCAGTTTCTCTACGCTATCACAGGGATTATTAGCCGCGTTGTTTTCCAACCAACCAGGAATATACAAAAAGAAAAAACTACCAAAATGGTTTTTAAATGCTAAGACAGCAGTAGAGAAGAAGCACTCAACGCTGTCTTTCTTGACAGAAAAAAACCGACACCAGCTGGTAACAAGTTACCAACAGACGCCGGTTGCGATCACCTAACCTAAACAGCATCTCACTCTTTATCCCCAACTATCAGCAACTGCTGACTTTCAGGCGCCCAAGCGAAGTCCTTCCCAGCAAAAAGTCGCTTGGGGTAACCTTCTTCGTCATGCCCATATAACCACTTTAGCGCGTTTATAACGTAAACCGACCCGTTAGCAGTAAAAGCTAACCTCTCGCCGTCCGGCGACCACTCATAGTAACTTCTTTCTTCTGTCTCCGGAATTGCGCGCTCTCTTATACCAGAACCCCCAGCAAGGCTTCTAACATACGCCTGATTTTCTTTAGTGTAAACGTACCAAATTCCTTCTGGTGAAAAAGCAACACGGCTACCGGAGTGTGCTGTGTTGCGCAAAACTAAACCACGGATCG
Organism: uncultured Candidatus Saccharibacteria bacterium; assembly: GCA_964451675.1. Lineage (GTDB taxonomy): Bacteria > Patescibacteriota > WWE3 > JAUXAW01 > CAYREW01 > CAYREW01. Next base: position 1,946 of record CAYVIL010000029.1, on the reverse strand, counting down.
TGTCAAAAACCCCTGTTATCTCAATAACACCGCTACGGGAGTAATAGACGACAAAGTTCTTGGGGATCCAAACAAAATCCCCTGACGCTTCACCCATACCCGTAAGCTCTAGTTCTTGCTTGCCGTCTGGACTAACTGCAAGCAGCCTTCCTTCCCGAGGGCGGTAAACAGCAAGGTAAATACCTCCAGGTGACCAAGCAAACCATTCCCCGCGAGTTAGCTTGCGAATGTTATTTCCACTCGCATCCATAACGTAAATGTACCAATCTTGTCGCCCGCCGCCAACCGCAAAGGCAATCTTTTTACCGTCCGGCGACCACGTTGGACGTGCAGGGTTAGCCCCGCTACCCTTAACATCCGGAGGGGTAACCTCCTTAACAAAGTTCCCGTCCCTATCAAAAATCACCAACTGATCTGTTCCCTTACCAACAACGAACCGCGTACTGTCCGGAGACCAGGAAGCTCTTCCTGCTGAATGCAAAAAGAGACGTTGTTGATTTCCCCCGTTTGCCTCCATCAGTACTACACTAGAAGCAACTGTTGTCTCTTGATTAAAGACAACTCTAGTACCGTCTGGAGACCAGACTGGTCTGCTACCCAAAGCTACTTGCTCTACACTTTGAAAAGCAAAATCAACAATATAGATAGCCTGGTCGTCTGTAGTAGAGAAAACCTGTATAAGCTTATGGTACCTATCCTGCAACCAAAGGGAACGGGAAAGTTCCTTACTTATCCCCGAGAGAAAGGACTCAGCGCATAAACAAACCAGGGAGAGAATAATAATGGTAAGCAGCGTGCCCAAGCAACCACCACATCCTCCTGCTCCTGCTCCTGCTCCTGCTCCTGCTCCTGCTCCGCCGCCGCCGCCGCCGCCACCTCCACCACCGCCACTACCGGCGCGCGCTCTGTGTCCGGTTTCTTTTTGGTCTTCAGTGGGCCCAGCCTTAAAGTACTCCCCCCGATGCTCTTTACGTGGTCCTAGACCATGAAGCTTCCGACGCTTAATCTCCAGTTCTTCAGTCCGCCTTGAAACGCCAACCTCTTTTCCAGATCTTTCATAGTGTCGCTGAATCAGGCGACCTCGATAGTCTTCATCATTGCGGCTATGACCCACTCTCTTACCGTCTGCATCAAAATGCTCTGCTCTGTCCCTCCCTAACCGATCTGATCCTTTCCGGGTCTCGCCGACTTTCTCCCCGTCAGCATCGTAATGTTCCTGAACTCTCCCACGGAGTGGCCTATCCTTAAAGCGGGTTTCCCCAATCTTTTCACCATCTTCACTGTAATGGACTTCTTTTTCACGGCCTAACCAATCCTTTTCTCTACGGGTATACCCTGATTTATCCTTTTTGCCCATTTCTCATCTCCTAATAACTAAAAAGCTTAAAAAAAAGCCCCCGGTAAGGAGCTTGCCTAACTTGTCAGTGTGCTATTCAATTGTTACAGACATTTATAGCATAAAAGAGGCAAATAGTCAAATAAATCTGTTAAATCTGTGGGGGGAAAGTGAGGAGCAATAACATCAATCCCCACCAGAATTTTTTGGTCTTCTAAAAAGCTTCAAAACCAAAACCAAAACAAATACCGAAACAGAATAGCTAATAAAAACTGTAATATAATTCCGGGATTTTAGAAGCTGTTACATGCTAATTGCATAACAGTGCCCAAAGTGCTATAACAAAGTTAAGCAAGTATGAGCTTTAAACAAAAAATTATAATTAGCATTGCAATTTTACTTGTGCTTGGAACTGCTGGTGCTGTATATTTAGGAATTTTCAATATAGGCAGACCTATTACCACAAGTAAAAAAAATCTAAATCAAGAAATCCCCGCAAGCTGGAAAATAAAAAATGTCCCCTACTACAGCGAGTTAACTGGAAACAAAGAAGGTTTTTGCTACGGTTACAGCTCAATGATGCTTTTGCAACACTACGGTTTTTCAGAGG
>CAYVIL010000028.1:0-8064 GCA_964451675.1 uncultured Candidatus Saccharibacteria bacterium | reverse complement strand
GCTGATATTATTGCTTCACACCAGATAGCAGTTCCAAACTAGCAATCGGACCTATCGAAGAATGTACTGCTCTAACTAAAATTGCTTATGCGCACTTGGTACTTGCCGGTTTGGCAGAAGCACCACAAAAACTAAGTGGTAGGCAATTTTGCTTGCTGCGCGTGCTTGCTGACCTTCCGCTAGACGAAGCTGCCGAATATTCAGGGATGAACGAAGTCGACCTTGAGCTGTTTGAAGCAGGCCATGAGGGAAAAAGACCTTCCAAAACTCAGGAAGTAAAACTCCTCAAATGGTATCTTGAAATTTGGACCCAGCCGGAGAGATAAGACAATAACCTGCTTTTTCCGGAAAATAAGCACAATCCGGAAAAAGCAACTTTTATCACAAACACCAACACCCGATAGCCTCTAACGTGACTAGCTTATAAAACAACAAGGGAGAGACTTCTAAAAATACACTTGTGGTTTCTACAAGCTGTTCTATCTGTGCTATGCTTAAATTATGTGCGGTATAGTCGGATATATTGGTAAAAACAAAGCATGCAGATTTTTACTATCTGGCCTTAAAAATCTGGAATACCGTGGTTATGATTCCTGCGGAATTGCTCTTATTCAAGATCACAGTTTGCAAATTATTAAAATAAAGGGTGAAGTCGACAAGCTAATACAAAAAACTGAAAACGAAAACTTAGACAGTACTATTGGAATAGGCCACACCCGCTGGGCAACACATGGTAAACCTTCACAAAAAAACGCCCACCCCCATACAGATTGCAATAACAAAATTGCAGTGGTTCACAACGGTATAGTTGAAAATTATCAACAACTAAAAAGCAAACTAAAAAAGGAAGGGCACCACTTTAAATCAGAAACAGATACAGAAGTTATACCGCATTTAATAGAAAAATATTTACACAATTCCACTAATAACAACTTCTTAAAAGCAACACAAAAAGCTTTAAAAAAAGTCCAAGGAGCATATGCTGTTGCAGTTATTTCCGCAGACCACCCTGGAGAAATAATTTTAGCGAGATTTTCCAGCCCACTACTTTTTTGCCTTAATAAAGATAAAAAATTAATTGCTTCTGATCAACCTGCGCTAATAAACTGGTCGCAAAAACTGGGTAGTCTAAAAGATGGGCAAGTTGCTAGATTAACAGAGGACGGAATTGAAATTAAAAACATTGCCGGCTCAGACACTAGCTACCAAAGAATCCAGGTAGAAAAAGAGGCTAGAGCAGTAAGCAAGCAAGGCTACCCCCACTTTATGCTTAAAGAAATTCACGAACAGCCAAATGTGGTTAAAAATGCACTTCGCGGCCGCTTCAAATTACCAAACACTATCAAACTGGGTGGAATAGAAACACATATAGATGACTTTATTACTGCTAAATATTTACCACTAATTGGCTGTGGTACATCACTTCATGCTTTAATAGCTGGAAAAATCTTTTTCCAGCAGTTAGCTAACCTTCCTTGTTTAGTAGAAAATGGGACAGAATTAGGAATAACTAAGTATCCCTGGCCAAAGAAAAACCCGGCAATTTTCGCTTCCCAAAGCGGTGAAACTGCAGATATACTTAACGCACTAAAACAAGCAAAAGAGGAAGGAACTAAAACTTTTGGTCTAGTTAATGTAGTTGGTTCAACTGTTGCCAGAGAAACTGCAGCAGGTATCTACACTAGAGCAGGCTACGAAATTGGTGTTGCCGCCACAAAAACATTTACAGCCCAACTCTTAGCATTACTGCTTTGGAGCCTAAAAATAGGTGAAAGTAGAGGCATTAAGCAAGAGGCAAAGTTATACGCAGAAATACCTAAAATACCACAAACAATAAAAAACGTACTCCAAAATGAGGAAAGTATAAAAAATTTAGTAGCAAAGCTAAGTAAGAAAGAAAAAATCTATATTCTAGGCCGCGGTTTAGGTTTAGCAGCAAGTTTAGAAGCAGCCCTAAAAATTAAAGAAATATCTTATATACCAGCAGAAGGTTTGCCAGCAGGAGAGCTAAAACACGGTCCGCTAGCCTTAGTTGACAGAGATACTGCCCTCATCTTTTTAGTGCCAGATGATAAATACAGTAAGAAAAACATAAACAGTATTAACGAAACGAAAGCCAGGGGAGGGGATATAATCACAGTTACTAATAGCAAACAAACAAAAAATATACCAGGAAAAATTTGTCCTGTTCCTCACTGCCACCCACTGTTAAGTGTTTTTCCTATAACTGTCTGGCTACAGTTACTGTCTTACAACATTGCTAAAGAGCTTGGCAGGCCTATAGACAAACCTCGTAACCTAGCCAAAAGTGTTACTGTTGATTAAAAAGAACAGGAAAGCCTAAGCGCTGGCGCGCAGTTTCACCTTTGAATAGCTTCTTGCGCCTTTGCAGAGCATCACCACGGCTGGACCTATGCGCAGCATTATTGTGCGCAAAATAACTGGAGCCCAAATACAAAGTATGCTTACCAAAGTCACCCGCAATATCGTCAACAGCATTGTAAATCTTATCTAAAGACATAACTTCAACCGGGTTGTCAAACAAACTCATCTGCGCTGGAACACAGTTAACCAGCTTAGAAAAATTTACACCAGTAGCGCGGTATTGTGTCTGAGCATTAAACAACTTACGCACCTGTGATTCAACAGCGCTAATAACCTCATTAGGATAAGCTGTTTCGCGAGCTAAACGCGCCCGGAATCCAGCATGCCTAAAATCCTGCGTCCTTAAAACAATACCCACTTCCTTAGCTGCCAGATTATATCTACGCAACTTAATACAGGCATTCTCCACATTCTTAGACAATTGAGAAAAAACATAATCAAAATCTGAAGACGGGGGAGTAAAGGTTTTAAACTTTTGCACTGAATATTTCGGTGGTTCTTCACCAAGCTCCAACTCCATTACATATTTACAGTTCAATTCCTCCCAAATTTCAACACCTGGTTTGGTTAACTTAGACATAACCCAACCTTTAGAGCGCTGGGCAAAGTCTAAAGCATCCCGGACACCTAATTTAGTCAAATAAGCAGTTGTCTGGCTACCCACCCCCCAAAGCTTTTTTAATTCCAAACCGGAAAGGTATTGCTCAACATTATCCGCATTAATAACTACCAAACCAGCAGGTTTGTCCCAATCAGAAGCTATTTTAGCCAAAACTTTATTCGGTGCTAAACCAATAGAAAAAGTAAACCCTAACTCAGCAGCCAAATCTTTCTGAATATTTTTAGCTATCCCCACATAACCCATGTTCAACGGTCGACGCAACCCTGTTAAATCAGCAAAGCATTCGTCAATACTATACTCCTCAACTGCGGGAGTATGGCGCTGAACAATATCAAAAAAGCGCTTAGATAACAGCGAGTAAGTTTCGTAATCAGAAGGAATAATAACCGCGTGGGGACAAGCTTTTTTAATCTCAGAAATTGTCATTCCACGAGTAACACCGCAGGTTTTAGCTTCATAACTCATAGAAGCAGCAATACCGCGCTCCTTACCAATAACCACCGGCTTACCTTTTAATTTAGGATTTCGGGATTGTTCGCAGGAAGCAAAGAATGCATCGCCGTCGATGTGAAGAATTGCATGGGAACTGTGGTTACCATAAGACATATCAGACTAATAAGACTAGATACGACGCACACTATTTGCATTAATCACACTCGCCGCCAATAGATTGGAAAACTCGTCAGTAGCTCTCAGCAGCCGCTGTAGATAATCAGTAGTTTGCAAAAGATCAGAATCCTGCAAAAAAGACAGCCAGTATTTAATTTCTTTGGTATTCTGCAAAGCCGACTCGCAAACTCTAACAACCTCATCAGCACTCGCAGCAGACTGCACTTCAACAATCCGAACACCAACAAGTGAGATTGACTTCAAAAGCTGATCACGAACTACGGACAAGCCGTTACTGTCCGGAAGCTGTTCAGTAAATGTAAGCACAGATTCCGAAAGGTTATAAAGACTTTGGCGCAATCTATTCTCGTATTTCTTTTCTGGTAATAGTTGTATTGTCATTAATATTTCCTCAAAACTGCTCTAACCACTGCCTCTATTTTTAACTCTTCTTCGGGATAAAAATCTGGGTACTTGTTATTAGCTGCTTCCAAATAGATCTTTGGCCCTGATCTGCGAAAATACTTCACTGTCCATTCATTATCCACCTCTGCAACAACAATATCGCCACTTTTAGGCTCCCTACCACGCTCAACTAAAACCAAATCACCAGGCATGATTCCAGCATCAACCATTGAATCACCACTTACTTCTAAAACATAGGTAGCTTCTTTTTTCTCTACCAAAAAATCGTCCAAACTTAGTACATCTGCTAACTCCTCTTCAGCAGAGGAGGGGAAACCTGCTTGCACCGTTCCTAAAACAGATACTGTCCCTGTCATTCGAGGACCAGGAACATATTTACCAAATTCATCTTTTTCCACCCAATTATTATCTAAAAGTTTTTGCATCAACTTGTAAACAGAATTTTTAGAGCGCAGGCCGGTTAACTCCATAATCTCGCTGTAGCTGGGAAGCCGTCCGTAGTCGAAGTAGAAGTCGGAAATTTTTTGCAAGTAATTTTTTGGGGCCATAATTTTATCTTAGTGAACATTCGTTCACCTGTCAAGGATATTTTGAAACCGAAACTACAATACCAAAGACACTAGGTAGTCAAAAAACTAAGTTTTTAGGCTCTGTTGCCCTGAGTTTTGCAGACAATTAATTAGAAACCATAAAAACATTGGGGGGGAAGTTAAAGGAACTGAGTGTTACGTAAAGAAGTGGGGAATCGTTAGCTACAATAAAACAAAAAGATAAAGCACAAATTATAGCCTTTTATAAAAATTAGAATAATACCAACCCAAAAAAAACCAGAGACTGCGTATCTATTTCCTAGCTAAAGGTCTGGTAGCAGGCCCAGATATTACTTCACCGGTAGGTTTAAAGCGTGATCTGTGACAGGGACAGTCCCAAGTTTTCTCCTCTTCGTTCCAACTAACTACACAACCTAAATGGGTACAGATAGGATCTAATTTAGTAATATTTCCCTCCCCATCCTTATAAATAGCTACCTTACTACCTTTCTCTTCAACTACCGTACCATTATTTTTTTGGATATTATCTTGCTGTACCGCCACTTCTTCTAACCGCCCCTTAATTAATTGCACTGGATATGACTTTTTAAGCACTTCAAAAATTTTTGCCATGTTAGCTCACGCAGTACTACCCTCAAATACGATCTCTTCTATATTAGCACCTAACTCTTTTAAAATCTTTTTTATATCGCGGACCATACCTGGAGGCCCACAGATGTAAAAATTTTGTGAGCAGTCTGTAATATTACTCTGCAAAAATTCTTTGTCAATATAACCAGTAGAATAACCGCAGACATCATCCACATTTGTAATTACCACAATTAAATCATTTTCTGGAAATTTTGCTCTCAATTCCTTTTCTAAAATTACATCCCGGGGTGTTTTGTTGGAGAAAAAAAGACGATTGCCCCCAAGCTTATTGTCTTCTCTTAGTTGCCGAAAAATTGCAATAAAGGGAGTTATACCTGCTCCTCCAGCAATAAAAACTCCCCGGCCAGTATAATTAATTGTTCCAAAGGGCTTGCTAATAATTAATTCATTTCCGGGAGTTAGTGTGTGCAATTTATCAGTCACGCCTTTATGCGCAGGGTAGCGCTTGATAATAAATTCTAAAACAGGATCGCGGTCTAGTGAGGTAAAAGTAAAAGGACGCTTTTTATCTTTCCATTCCGGCAAATTGATTGAAATCTCCGCCGCCTGGCCGGGAGTAAATTCATAACCTTCCGGCTTTTCCACTATAAAACGCTTAACATCGTGGGTAACAAATCCAGTGAAAAGAATGGGAACAGTGTACTGCATAGCTAACTATAGTATATTAAAAAAGCTTCGCAATTACAAAACTATAATCCAGAAGAGGCATCATCAGAAAGTTCAACAGATTCTTGCTCTTTTTTACCGCGCAACCGCTTGTACACAAAAAAGACAAGGATAACTACTAATAAAGCAACAATTAAAAAAGCGAGCCCCAGTACTAGCCGTTGGAAAGAGGGAGAACCGAAAAAAGAAAATGGGCTAAACACAGGTTGAGGTACATTGCTGTCCCGGTCCTCATCAACAGCCTGAGCACAATCCTGGGGACAAGTATTTTCATCTTCCCCCCACAAAGTTGAGCAAATATCATCCCCACACGTAGCAAACGAGCTTTCTGTATCATACTCCGGAGTGTAAACATTATTAATATAACTCTGCGGACCAGTACCGACAGCAACATAGGAACCGGCATAAGAAAGGGATAAAGTGTTAATTGGATTTCCTAAACTGTGCATCCAAGCAGCGCTTTGTAGTGATTCCCAATTACCGCGCTCTGCTGTAGCAAAGAATATGTCGCCTGATTTATCACCGCCAACTATAACTTTACCGTTACCGGAAATTGCTACAGCACCAATCTCTTCCGGAGCAGAGTAGGTCCAAACAGGACTGTCTTGCTGTTGATTCCACAAAGTTAAAACGCCATTCTGTCCGCCCGCAGCTATGTGTTGACCATCTGCTGAAACAGAAAGTGCGTAAACACCACCATCTAAGTTGTAAGTACGGGTAATTTCTTCATCTAACACTGAGTACACCAAAACATTACCACTAAAACCGCGATCGCCTCGAATACCATAGAAAGAATAACTTCCATCGGACGAGATTTCTGAGTGTTCAATTGGGAATGAGACTTCGACAGGGTAATTAAGAATTGGTTCCGGACCGGAAAGAAGAAAAAGGTAGGCAGCTGAATTTGGAGAGGACTCACCAGAAGCAACGTAAGTACCATCATCAGAAACTGCAACCGAGGTACCGCTACCACTAGCAAAGTGGTTCCAAATTGGCTTCCGAATAGCATTTGAAAAAAGGATAGTTTGTCCTGGCTTAGACTCTTTACCTCCAGATAGTGTCGTTATTGCTGTAAAAAAACCATCTTTTGAGTTAGAAACTCGACTAACGCGAGCAGGATAAGACCAAACAATCCGCCCGTCGCGGTTAAATATGTGCAAAGTATTCTGACATCCCCCGGCAATAAACTCGCCCTTATCCGAAAGATCAACCCAACCACCATAATAACGATAATTATTTCCTTGGCCAGCCGACTGGCACTCATAGATCCAAAGGGGATCCGGGGATTTACTAGAAAAAAAGTAAATCTTATCCGTAGTTTTTGCCGCTAAATAGCTTCCATCATCAGAAAGAACCAAATTTTGCACCCAGTCTTCTCCTGTAGAATAAATCCACTTAATTTCACCCTCCTTATCCATAAAAACTATCTTGTTACTAACATACTTTTCAGGAAGAATAACTGGACCTTCAATAGCGCCGTTAACAGGAAAACGCATTGCCTGATCACCAAACCCAGCTGTAAAGAAAAAGGGAACAGCTTGTTTCCAACTGCTTGGAATCTCAAATTTCAATTCATAAAGATCTGAGCCAGAAGAGTTAGAAACTTTCGCCAGGTCATAGGTAGCTGAACCTAAATGCAAGCGAACATAATCTGGGACACTGTTGGCGACAGTTTTACAAAAAACACGATAAACAACAGTACCCCCGGGAACAGCCCAGCTAGGAAAAACATACCCTCTGGATAATGTAGAACTTGCAGCAAAAAGAGAAGACGTACTTAAAAAAAATACGCAGAAAAAGAATATAAAAGAGGCTCCAACCTTCCCAATAACACTCATAAAATTATATTAGCATAAATACAAGTTTATTAAAAAATAAAAACCCGTTTGGAGTTAAAACCCCCAAGCGGGTTATTCTGTCACAGACAAGCAATTACAACTGCCGCAGCAGTTATTAGAACACACAAACACAAACCCTTAAGCAATGTGCGCAGTAGATTATGTAAACCAAGATCCGGACGCTGATTTCTCCATATCCTCCACAAAAAAGGAAACAGAATAACAACAATCCCTGAACTCCACATTACCTGCTTGGGGAACTGGGCCGCTTCTGTTCCTCTAACAAGCGCGTTCAAAGCAACAAGTCCAAAAGAAA
>CAYVIL010000027.1:0-8892 GCA_964451675.1 uncultured Candidatus Saccharibacteria bacterium | reverse complement strand
GGAATCGAAAAGAGTGGACGTCCGACGTTACGTCGGACTCCAAAACCAAAAGCGGCGCGTTTGGTTAAGGATCCTGACTTTCGTCAGGATGACCTTGTTTGCAATATTTGAGATACAACTTCCTTCGTGCTAATCTTGTTCTGCTTAAATGTCAAACAAATTGCGTATTTTAATGATTGCCCCCACCCCTTTTTTTGCTGATAGAGGCTGTCATGTCCGTATTTTGGAGGAGGCTCGGGCTTTGCAGCGGCTGGGTCACCAAGTAGCAGTTGTAACCTACCACTGCGGAAGAGATATTGATGGTATAGATACTCGCCGGATAGTCAATATACCTTGGTACAGCAGATTGGAGGCAGGACCGTCTTGGCACAGGCTTTACTTAGATTTATTGCTGCTTGTAAAAACATCTACTGTTTCTTTCTCTTTTAAGCCGGATATATTTCATGCACACCTCCACGAAGGTGCTTTTATCGGTAAAATTGTTTCTGCTTTGTTTAGAAAACCGCTTGTTTTTGACTACCAAGGTAGTTTAACTAGTGAATCTGTTGACCACGGGTTCGTCCGCAAAGGCAGTTTTTGGTACCGGCTTGCTAGAAAAGTGGAAGATTGGGTGGATACTTGGCCCGATATGGTTGTCCAGAGTTCTTCGCAAATAATACCTACTGATAGTGTAAAAATTCTTTTTGATGGCATTGATACAGATTTGTTTCGTCCCGGTCTAGATGTTGGTAAATTGCGTGAAGAATTAGGAATTCCGGAAGATAGTAAAGTGGTGGCTTATTTAGGGGTGATTAGCAAGTATCAGGGGGTTGATGATTTACTTGAGGCAGCGTCTAAAGTTGTTCTCAAAATTCCCAAAGTACATTTTTTGATTTTAGGGTTTCCTGAAAATCAAAAATACGAAGATAAAGCAAGAGAACTTGGTATTGGCGATAAAGTTACTTTTACTGGTCGGGTCGCTTTTAAAGAAGCGCCTAAATATTTGAACCTTGCTGACATTGCTGTAGCTCCGAAGACTTCTCGGACAGAAGCAAATCAAAAAATTTTGTGCTATATGGCTTGTGCTTTGCCTACTGTAGCTTACGATACCGAAGTTAATAGATTTATGCTTGGGGAGGAAGGGGTTTATGCGAAGTTTGGTGATCCCGCCGCGTTAGCAGATTCAATAGTTAATCTTATGAGTGATGAGAATCAAATAAGTGCACTCTGCTCAGCTATGCGGCAACGTGCTTTGGAATTTTCATGGGACCGGGTAGGGGAAAAATTGGAGGATGTATACGAAGAGCTGTTAGGTTAAATATCTTTAATCCATTTTCCCCTAAATTCTAAAAACTAAACCGCATGCTCTAAAGTTTTCGTATTTAGATACGTATTTAGATATTAGAATTTAGCATTTGTTTGGAGTTTTGAATCACGCGCTTCCTATTTAACACTTTTATGCAGAAAAAGTTAAAGAAGATACTAAATGTTCTTCTCCGCATTACGGTCAGCGTATTTGCTCTATTTCTTATTCTTCGGCAGGTTGATTTTCCGCAGCTTGTTTTTAGTCTTAGGCAAGCAAGGCTGCTCTTTCTTGTTTTTTCTTTACTTTTTATTTTTACCAACTATGTTTTTTCTTCTTTGCGGTGGAGAACTTTAGCGGCTGCTAAAGGTATTTTTGCCTCATTAGCGAAGTTTGTAAAACTGTATTTTATTGGAGCTTTTTTTAATAATTTTTTACCTACAAGTGTTGGTGGGGATGTTGTTAAAGCATATCAGCTGACAAAAGAGACTGACCAGAAAGTGGACGCAGTTTCCTGCACATTTATGGAACGTCTTGCTGGTGTTACTGCCTTACTTTTTATTTCTTGGGGCGGCTTTTTATACTATTTGGGGTTGAAAGCGGTGCTTGCTTCTTTTGGTTTGGTTGCTGCCGCGGCTATTGGTTTTTGGTTAGCACCAAAATTGGCCAAAATTCACCCGCTGCTTGAAAAGTTCTATAATTCGGTTGTATCTTATCGGGATGAAAAGCAAGCTGTTGCTAGGGCTTTGGGGATCTCGTTTGTTGTGCAGGTATTCTCTATTACTACTCAGTATTTTATTTTATTAGCACTGGGGATTAATGTTTCCTATCTTTATTCATTGTTTGTAATTCCGTTAATTAATCTTGCTAGTATGGCTCCTATTTCAATTAATGGTCTAGGTGTTCAGGATGGTTTGTATGTATTCTTTTTTGAGCGGGTTGGTGCTGTGCCCGCCGAGATTCTTGCCGCTTCGTTTGTGTACCATATCCTCCGGTTGGCTTCCAGTTTGCTAGGTGGTTTGTTATACATTGCTTAGTTTTTAGAGGTTTTACGCTTCTTGCTGTGCTAAAATAGTTTATACTTACGATGTCCAGAAGGATTTGGTTTATTCTCTTCTCAATTTTTTTTGTACTCCGTATTGCTTTGTTTAATGTTAATGTTGCGGAGTTTGGTGACTCTTATAGCTATTTCCGTATTGCAGAGGCAATTACCCGCGGTCAATACCCCCTAGATGCCAAGCGGCTCCCTGTTTTTCCAGCATTAATTGCAATTGGTTTGCCTATCTTTGGTGCAGTTTTCTGGGCAAAAGTTGTTATTTTGCTGGCTTCTTTAGGTAATTTAGTCCTGGTTCTTAAGCTTGCTAATAAGCTGTTTCCGAAGAATTTTACTGATCAAGATTACCTTTTTCTAGGTTTGGTTTTTATGTCCTGCCCTATTATTTTGTATTGGTGGCTTAGAATAATTGCTGCTCCTGTTTTTGCATTTTGGGTTTTATTAGCTTTTAATATTTTTTACGATGCGCCGCGTACTCTTAGTGAACGAGTTGCTGTTTTGAGTTCCTCACAGTCAGCAGGTGGCCTGAATCGCGTTTTAATTTGGGTTTACACCGTTTCAGCTGCGGCTCGAAGAAGTACTTTACGCTATCTTTTGCTTGGTGTTACTTCTGGGTTGGCAGCTATGACAAGGTATGAAGGTTTCTTGCTTTTCGGAGCATTAGGCGCGGGGATTTTAGTCCAGTTAATTACTGAGGCTGAGAGACCACTGCGTTTTTTTGCTGTTATTAAGCAAATTATTTTCCCCTTGTTGGTTTATTCTTTCTTCTTTCTATTAGTAGTTTCTCCCTGGTTTATTCGCAATTATATTAATTTTGGTCAGCTTTTCTATTCTCTTTATATGGATGACCCAGCCGGATTTATTATTGATTTTTACAGGCGAGTTAAATGGATTTACTACGCTTTGTTTATGTTTGGGGTTCCTTTTGGATTTTGGGTTTTGCTGCGCGGCCTTTGGGAAACAAAAAGAAACAGCTTGGCTTACTTACCTTTGTATGTTTTTGTTTTTTTGTCATTAGTGCTGTTCTTTTTCTGGAGCCCGATTGCCCGCTTTTATTCCTATCTAGCTCCTTTATTATTTCCCTTTTTTGTTTTAGGTATTAGATCTGTTGGAAGGTCAGAAAAGGTGTTGGACTCTTTTGTGTTTTTGTTGTTGCTGGTTGTTTATTTTGTAGGGATTTGGCAATTTGGGTTTTATTTTTTGGGTGCGGGTAAGTGGTTCAAGCTGGTTACTGTGCTGCTCGGAGCTGCTGCTGTTGGCGAAGAAATTTTAAAAATATTTGTTTCTTCAATTAAGCCCTATTCTTATAGGTTACTAGTTATTATTGTTTTGTTGATTCAGATAACTGCCGCTGCTGGCATTATAAAAAATAACCGGTTGGTTTATTCTACAGTATATAAAGCGCTTCATGACCCTGTATTGGAGCAGGCAAGAACAGTCGTTTACTGGGATGAAACTGGTCTCTCGCATTGGTACCTTAGGGATAACGGTTTGTATTATGATCTGGAACTGCCTGTAGAAGAACAGTTTGAGTGGTTAAAACTTAACAATGCTGATTACGTTTTTTGGACTAATGAACATAATGAGGGTTCGGAGATTGAACTAATATCAGACAAGGTTTACCGTGATAGCTTTGAACCTGTTACTGGATACTCTTGCAATATTGGGGGGCTTACCCGTACCAGTATTATTTACCGGTTTTCACCCTAATGGTTGAGAACAGAGACTGTTGCCCTTGAATTTATGGGCGTTATATGGGTACTGGTTTGATTGCAGTTTATTGCGGCCGGTTGTTTGTGTGTGGTTAATAACAATGGATGAAATTACCAAAAGAGCAGTTTTTGTTTTTTCGATTTTACTTTTTTTAATATCGGGTTCTCTTCGGTTTTACAAGCTCGATTATGAAGGGATAAATCCGGATGAGGATATTTGGCATCTACGTGTTGACAATTTTATTTCCGCTGTCCAAGAAGGAAACTGGTTTTACACTCAGCAATCTTTACATCCGGGAGTTACGTTTGAGTGGTTGACAGCAGGCGGGCGTGTTTTTGCTGGTGCTGCTGATCGAATTCCGGAAAACGATTTTTGGTCTGGTTTTTGGGCTCGTCACCGCGCTATGGTTATGCCCATTGTTTTGGTAACTTCGTTTACTGTAGTGGGTGTGTATTTGTTGCTGCTTCAGCTGTTTGATGCCACAAGTGCTTTTGTGTGTTCTCTACTTATAGCACTTGATCCGTTTTTTCTAGCCCATTCCAGAGTGGTCCAGATGGATGCGCTGCTGGCTAGTTTTATGATTTTGTCGGTTCTCAGCCTGTTAGTCTATTTAGAGAAACGGGATGAGGTGCTGCCAAACCAGGCAGAGTTAGACTCTGCCCGAACCGTAACGGATTGTAGAGGAATTTTCGGTGGTTGTATTTTGTACAAAATAGGTAGCAGTGCACTCTTTTTTTGCAAAAGACGTGTTTATTTAATTTTGTCAGCTGTATTTGGTGGGTTTGCTATTTTGACTAAGTTGCCTGCAGTGTTTTTAGTACTTTATGTTGGGTTAGTTTTGTTTATCGGTGCGGTATGCGCTATGCGTTACGCGATACGCAATAAAAATGAATCCTTTTTACACTGTAGTACGCATAACCTATTACGCGTAACGATGCGTGTTTTGTTAAGTGTGGTGAGGTTCTGGTTAGTCTGGTTAATAATTGCTGGTTTGGTTTTTATTGTTTTGTATCCCGCAGTGTGGGTAGAGCCGATTTTGACTGTTAAAAATTTGATTTACGGATTAGTTAGTCGGGGATTGACAGCAGACAGCGAGGCGGTAAATCGTACTTTTTACTTGGGACAGGTTCTTCCTGCCCCTGGTTTACTGTTTTATCCGTTAGTTTTAGCTTTACGCTCCACACCGCTTAGTTTTTTGTTTGGTTTGCTTGGGTTAGGTTTAAGTATTGTTGCCTTTGGAAAAAATAGCAGGTTTTCTAACCCTGTGCCCTTCTATTTGCTCCTTTACTGCTTGTTCTTTACTTTACAAATGACTTTGCTTGCTAAATCGGGAGACCGTTATCTGCTTCCAGTATTTTTAGCATTTGATATTTTGGCTGGTTATTGTTTGGTAATAATTATCCGGTTTGTAGCTGATTTTTTTAATTTACAGGTTTTTCCTGTTGAGCAGAACCAAGGGGGCGGATCCATTTTGGTTTTGGGTTTGCTGCTTTTAGTACACTTTGGGCTTTTAGTGAAACCATTAAATTTTTCTTATCTTAGCTACTATAATTCTCTGTTTGGCGGCGGTCGTACTGCTTCGAGGACCATGGTTGTTGGTTGGGGAGAGGGTTTACGTCAGGCAGCGGAGTATTTAAACCAGAAGGAAAATTCAGATGATCTTAAAGTAGCCTCTGTATATGCGGATGCACTGCAGCCTTATTTAAATGGGCAGGCATGGGAGCTTGGGCAGGTAGGTGATTCAGGAGCTGATTATGTAGTTCTTTATATAAATATGATTCAGCGGAAAAATCATCCAGAGTATATTGAGAAGTATTATCAACAGGAACAGGCAGAGAAAGTTGTTAGTTGGCACGGAATTAATTATGCCTATATTTATAAGGTTAGGTGACAATGGTTGCATTGACACACGTTGTTATTTTCTAAATAATGGTTATAGATAAATTATGTTTGGAATAAATATTTTTAAACAGATACTGAAAATTACAGATGGGGAGAGCGTTTACAAAAAATTGTCCTTGGATCCCGCTGTTGTTAAAGACGGGAAAGTTGTTAATCCCGGTGCGTTGTCCCAAAGTTTGGCAGTTTTCTTGCAGGAGCAGAACCTGTCCTCTTTAGAAGCCTGGGTAGGGATTAATGATCAGGATTTGAATTTACGTTCTCTCAGTATTCCTTCAGATGAGGAAGCATCTCTTTATTTGAATAAGTATGTGGAAGAAAGTCTGCATTACAATCTTGAGGATGTGTACATTAGTTATCAAGAAGTTGCTGGTGGTACTGTCCAGTTTGTGGTTGTTAAAAAGGAGATAATTGATAATTACGTTGAGGCTTTTGAACGAGCTGGTGTGGAAGTTAAGGGATTTATTCCTGTTTCTTCAGCTTTAACATCTTTAACTGCTGGGTTGGAGCTTCCACATTTATTAGTTGTGCAAGAGGAGGGGGATCTTTTGTTTGTGTTAATAGGCGAGGGCGGTTTTGCTGTACATACCAGTATCTACTCTGTGAAGTTGGATGATAAAGATTCGGCTGAGAAAGTTATTGAGGCAGCCAGTGAGTTTTTGGAATCTGCTAAGGATGAAGTTGCTGTACGTGATATTCGTAAGTTTTATATTAGTGGTGAGCAAGCCGACAAAGTGGCTAAGCCTTTGGAAAAAATGGGTTTATTGACTGAAGTGTTGGAGATAGATAAACCTGATTATGTAACTGCTGTAGCTTTAGCAAAATACAAGGACGCGGCTTTGTTAGTGTTGCCTCATCAGAAGGAGGAGAAGGAGAAGCCAAACAAGAGGAGGAAAGCGTCGCTAACAAGCGTTGGAGATAAAAAAGAGAAAGTTACCAGTTCTTTAATCTCTCTTTTACAGAACAAGTCTTTTGTAGGTTATGTTGTTGGTTTTGTTGCTGTTGCTTTAGCAGGTTTGTTGGGATATTTACTGTTAAAAGGTCCGTCTGAGCAGGGTTTAACAGCTCCTGTTCCGCCGGAAAGATCAACCCATCTGCAGGAGCCTGAAGAAGCTTCGCCAAGTTCGGCTCTGGAAGAGGTTGCGGAAGCAACTCCCTCCCCTGAGCAACAGGCGAGTCCTTCAGCAGAGCAACAGGTGTTTACCAAAAGTGATTATTCTATCCAGGTGCTTAACGGTTGGGGTGTGCAGGGTATGGCTTCTGCAGCAGAGAATTATTTAGAAAGTTTGGGATGGAGAGTTGTTGATATAGGTAACACATATTGGAAGCGTGGTGTTACTGTAAAAACTAAACAGGGTGCGGATAAGCTTCGCGATAAGTTACAAGCGGATTTGTCTGCCAAGTATGTATATATGGATGATCCGCAGTTATTGGAAGACGATAGTAACTATGATGCAGTAGTGATTATTGGAAGTCAGAGTGAATGAGCAAAACTTTTGCTAAGTTTTTCTCTTTAACCTAGCTCTTCTAAAGTGAAAATGGCTTTTTTGCTAGCTTGTTATTCTGATCCAACCGCAACTCGTTTTGCTTTAGAAGTTTTGCCGATTACGACAAAACTTCACGTTTAGTGAAATCCTAGTTATTTATATGCAGGCTAACAGGATGTCAGGATCTTCTATGTCTCTTTCTAACAAACTTCTCATTGCAATTTTTACACTTGCCTTAGGTTTGCGTCTTATTGGTATCACCCACGGTCTGCCGCATATTTACAGTGTTGATGAGCCGGCTTTGGTTCGTTCTGTAATGGGGTTGCGGTTTGATCTTAACCCTCACCATTTTGACTGGCCTCATTTTCATTTTTATTTTTGTTATTTGTTCTTTTTTTTATTAGTTAAATTTAGGGGTCTGCTGCAACTGGTTGGTTTAAGAAGCGCTTTTGAATCTGTTTTTCCTCTTTTTTGGCAGGATCCGCAGATTTTTTATTTGGAAATGCGGATTATTTCTGCTTTAATGGGAGTTTTGACAATTATTCCTATTTATCTTACCGGGCGGAAGTTGTTTTCCAAAGAAGTTGGTTTGTTAGCAGCGGCAATTTATGCTGTCGGTCCGTTTATTGTTGAAAATGCACATTATGCTTTGCTGGATACGCCACTTACATTCTGGGTTGCTTGGGTAATTTACTTCGCCTCTTTAGCGTTTTTAAAACAGCGCTGGCGTGATTATTTACTTGCTGGTTTATTTACAGGTATTGCTGCTTCAACAAAATATAACGGTGCTTTGTCCGCACTTTCTGTGTTTGCTGCTTCTTTTGCACCGTACCAAAGATTAAAAAACTGCCTTAAAGGCCGGGTACCTAAGTTACTTAGTGCTGGTGTAGTCTCCGTACTTGCATTTGTAGCTGGTACACCTTTTATATTATTGGCTGCAGATGAGGCTTTTGCTCCTGAAGGGAGTGGTAAGTATCACGGTAGAAGTGTGCTTTGGCTTTTAGGTAGGGGAGGAAAACATTTTAATGCCGGAGCTTTAGCAAGAATATTAGGAAGTTTACAATACTTGCGGAGTATACTTGGTCTCGTTCCTTTATTGTTGGCTGCATTTTCACTTTTGCTTCTTTTACGGGAGGGCCGGGAGCAAAAGTTGAAGTTGCTGTTTGTTTTATTTTTTCCTGTTTTATACTTTTTGTTTTTTGCTAGTGGTGAATCTACAGTACGCCACTATTTTTTACCTATGGTATCTTCTTTAGCTGTGCTTGCAGCTGTGGGTCTGGAACATTTGGTAAGCTTAGTATTAAGTCATTCTGAATTTAATTCAGAATCAAAGGGGGAGTGCTTTGCGTCTGGTCATTCCGGGCTCCTCGCCGTGCACCCCACGTGGTGCTGCGGTGACCCGGAATCAAAGCGGGGTTATTTAAGAATAGCTTTAGTGATAATTATGTTATTCCCGT
>CAYVIL010000026.1:0-10486 GCA_964451675.1 uncultured Candidatus Saccharibacteria bacterium | reverse complement strand
GGTACCGGTGGCAGGATTCGAACCTGCGACACAAGGGTTATGATCCCTCTGCTCTACCCCTGAGCTACACCGGCTTACTGTGTCTAAAGTATAGCATAAAAAAAACAGAAACCCACCTGTGGCGGGTTTGGTTTTTGTGTCATATTTTTTTTGGCCCTGGCACCAAAGCCTCGCTGAAGCTCGCACAGTGCAGGGCTACGTAAACTCTAAGCTCATTCTTCGCTAAGATTTTATGTGGTCGCGGGCCCTCGGATCCGCCCCGAGGTTCTTCCAGGTTATGAGCCTGGCGAGATTCTATACCTCCCGCCCGCTGCAACTATCAAGGATAGTTTAAAAAAACCTCCCCAATGCTCTACTACTATAACACATATAACAAGAGGTTTCAACCTTAAACTAAGCCGTAAATCTACTTAGTCTCTGTATCAATAATACCAAAAATGCTTGCCCACTGCTTCCACGGGGCTAACTGCTCAGGCAAATTTTCTTCCAATCCCATAATACTCCCGGGGTCTTTCCTATGCGTGCTGTTGCTAAAAGTTTTCTCGGAAGGAAGCACAACAATTCTCTCCCCCTCTTTCACCATCTGTAACCGGTTGCGGGCCTCCTGCTCTACATAATCTAAAGTTCTCCGTATTGCAACTACCTTTTCTAGACTCTTCTTCTCTTGACGTTCTACAGCAACCTGCTCTTCCAATGCATTCAAACGCTGCTGCGCAGAACGTAATTTCAACAGAGAGCGGGTTAAGCTAACAAGCAAACTAGCCCCCAGTATAAAAACAAGCACAGATAATAATCTCTTCGCCATTGTTACTCATTATTTTACCAGAAAACAGAACATCCCGTAAAATAAACTATTGACAGGGTTATAGCAGGGGTGTATAGTAAAACCTGATAGTATATTGATATGACAATTAAAGGAAAAAAGCATCAGGAATTTATTAATAACTTAAAGAAAAAAGGACGGGCGGATGCTACTGTAATCGCCTATGCCAAAGATATTGAGCAACTCATAAATTACTGCGAAGAACAGGGTTTAGATGGCGTTGAAGAACTCACAAAAGAGGATATTGAAAATTTCCTGGACGAGCTACGTGAGGAAAATTATACAAAAAAAAGTGTTTCCCGAAAATTAAACTCTATAAAAACTTTTTACAGATTCCTGGTTAACAATGATTACGTATCTGGAAACCCCGCAGATCAGATTCCTCACCCCAAAATCGAACCCAAACCACCACGTATCTTAAGTGAAATGGAATACAGAGCGTTGAGAGATGTTTCCCGTGATGACCCCCGAATCTACGCTATTATTGAACTAATGTTGCAAACAGGTATCCGTATTGGCGAATTACGTCGGCTTAAACTAGATGACATTGACTTCAAAAACAATGAGGTAAGAATTGCTCCTTACGGGAAGCATGCAGAAAGGAAAATCCCTTTTAATGAGCGGGCCAAAGAAGCTCTGAAGCGCTACCTAGATGTGAGGCCAGAAAGCGACGAAGATACAGTTTTTATCACATCTACAGGAAATCCTTTTTTAGTAAGAAACATACGCGCCAGCATAAACCGTATGTACGAAAAAGCAGGAATTGAAGACGCAATGGTTAATGACCTACGACACACCTTCATTGCCCACCAACTAATAAGTGGGGCTCC
The DNA here is from genome assembly GCA_964451675.1 of uncultured Candidatus Saccharibacteria bacterium. Taxonomy (GTDB): domain Bacteria; phylum Patescibacteriota; class WWE3; order JAUXAW01; family CAYREW01; genus CAYREW01. The sequence goes on along the minus strand of CAYVIL010000026.1, from coordinate 8,833 downwards.
GCTAACTCTAATTTCTAAACTGGCAGGACACAAACGACTTTCCACCACAGAACGTTATTTAAAATACGTTGAAACCCCAGAAGAAAAAGAAGAAAAACTAACCACCCTTTAGTTTAGGCCCACATTCTCTACATATACCAAGCCTACAGACATATAGTATAATAAAGCTGATTTATGTCTAACCAACAACCGCAAACACTCAAGGGATTTCGGGATTTTTTGCCGAATGAAATGCGAATCAGAAACTACGTAATAGACGTTTTTAAAGACGTCTTTGCCTCTTATGGGTTTGAACCGTTACAAACACCCTCCTTAGAATACGCACAAGTACTTTTAGACAAATATGGAGAAGATGCAGATCGACTTGTCTACCAATTTAAAGACTTCGGGGGCCGCCGGATAGCAATGCCCTATGATTTAACCGTCCCTGCTGCCCGGGTGCTGGCTAAATACCAGAATGAAATAGAATTACCTTTTAAGCGATACCAGATACAAAGGATTTGGAGAGCTGAAAAGCCACAGAAAGGCCGGTACCGCGAAGTGCTGCAGTGTGATATTGATATTTACGGAAGTCCGTCCGTACTCGCGGATGCAGAAATTATTACTGTTATTTACGAAACTTTAAAGAAACTTGAATTTGATAAATTCACAATCAAAATAAATTCAAGAAAAGCCCTTTATAATATGCTGGAGGAAAAAGCCAAAATAACAGAAGAAAAATGGGACAGTGTTTTGCAGACACTTGATAAGTTAGATAAAAAAGGCAAACTAGAGGCAAAGCAGGAACTAATAAAAAAAGGGTTACCAGAAAAAAAAGTTAAAGATATTACCAATTACTGGAAAACTCTAAACCCGGTTGAAGCTGACCCTGATCTAAAAAAGCTGGCATTATATTTAGACAACTTCGGTATAGATGAGCAGTATATTCAATTCACACCAACACTTGTCCGCGGTCTAGACTACTACACCGGAGCAATATTTGAAACAGTAATTGAAGATGCAGATATTGGGTCCGTTACCGGGGGTGGGCGCTACGACAATTTAATAAAAAAACTGGGCGGTCCTGATATTCCCGCAGTTGGAACAACTTTAGGTCTGGACCGAATTTGCGACGCTGCTATGGAAATAGACCTTTTCCAAGAAAAAGTAGGCGGCACAGCACAGGTGCTTGTAACTGTTTTCGGCGGTGAGTTCGCGGACAAATCAATACAAGTACTAAAAATCTTACAGCAAAAAAGTATACCGGTAATACTCTATCCAGATACTAACCAGGATTTGGGAAAACAGCTTAAATACGCGAACAGGAAAAAAATACCTTTCGTAGCAATTATCGGACCAGAAGAGGCGAAAAAAAATAAGGCAACACTAAAAAATATGAAATCAGGAGAACAAAAAATGGTACAAACAGACAAACTGCACCTAGAACTGCAAAATACTGATCAATACTGAAACGGAAAGCAGTAGTTTCACCAAGCTCCCGATTTTCCAACCAATAATCAACAAAGGGGAACTAATTACCTAATAACCAGAGACAAAAAAATAAATAAGTGTCAGCAGAACCAAAACCCCCGTATCCCACCCTTTAAACCGCGTTATGATATAATAAAGCGTAGAATCTCCGGGCCTGTAGCTCAGAGGTTAGAGCGCGACTCTTATAAGGTCGAAGTCGATGGTTCGAATCCATCCAGGCCCACCACGGTCCAAACGCGGCGCGTTTGGCCTTAGAAGAAATTTTGCCAAGCAAAATTTCTTCACTAGACTTACTAGACAGGTAATGAACCACTTTTATCCGCCAAGGGCTGGTATCACACAGGCAGAGAAGATCTCCCTTTAAACAGATAACTAAATCATAACGCTCTACGAATCACATCCGGTATATAAGACAAAACATCAGAAGCCATCATGCTGGGACCAAAGTCGGCAGCGGCAAGCTTTCCAGCCTTTCCGTTTATATAAGCAGCTACACAAGCTGCCCTGAAAGCATCAACACCCTGAGCTAGCAAAGAGCCGCATATCCCTGCCAAAGTATCCCCAGTACCTCCTACAGTCATATACGGGGACCCCTCTTTATTTTGCACAACCTTTTCGCCATCGGAAATTAAATCAGTAGCACCCTTAAGCAAAATTGTACTCTTGAATTTACAAGCAGCGTTCCTCAGCTCATCCATAACCATAGAATCAAAATTCAAAACTGTCTCCTTACCAATTAATTTCTTAAATTCGTTTTGATGCGGTGTAATTAAACTTGCTTTACTTCCCAACAGTTGCGGGCTTTCTGCTACTGCATAAATCGCATCAGCATCTAAAACCATCGGTAGTGCTACTCTATCTAAAAGAAGCTTAATAAATTGTAAAGTTTCCGACCTTCTTCCCATTCCCCCACCAATAACTACCGCGGTTTTATCCTGAGTGAGGGAAGTTACCGTGTCTAAATGATCAGGAACAAAGAAATCACCGCTTAGCGGATATGTAATCAAATCAGGTCCTCCACAACAGGCAGCTAAATCCATAGCTCTTCTAGGACCAACAACAGTAACAAGATCAACACCGGTAGAATAGGCTGCTAAAGCATTAAAAACAGGTGAACCGTGGTAAACAACAGAGCCACCCACAACCAAAAGGTGTCCAAAATCACCCTTATGAGAAGATGTATTCCTCTCCCGAAAAATATTTCGAAAATCCGTCTTGGTAACTACCCGCATCCCTCTTAGATTAACACAGACGCCATAATATTAACAGCAAAAAAAAACACACAGAAGACAAATAGCAACTGAGCAGAAGGCTTCACCTCCAATATCTTTGCAATCCGCAACTGCCATTGCCCAAACGACCTGCCGGGAGCACATTAGATTGACATTGACACAATCCACACAAGCGTTCTAAACTTGGTCTAAATGCACAACCACCAAAGTAAAGGCTTTACCCTCATTGAACTGCTGGTAGTAATTGCCATCATCAGCGTGCTTTCTACAATAACGGTTGTAGCTATTAACCCTGCACAAAGATTAATGGAGGCCAGAGACGCGGCCAGAAAACTAGCTATCGGACAAATCGCTAACGCTCTGGAAGCTTACTACACAGCACACGGAGAGTACCCCCACCCGTGCGACCGCACTGACAGTCAAGGTGGGTGTGCCAGCGCATCTAATTGGAGAAATGCTGCTGTGTTAGACACAGAAGAATGGCTTAAAAGAATACCGGAAGACCCAATTAACAACAGGTTCTCCAGCGTCTGGCAGGGTTACGGGAATTTCTCCTACTTCATTGTCAGCGAAAATGCAGGTGGGGGTACTGCCGGCGAATATTTTATGGTTGGCGCCTTCCTAGAAAATACAGATGATCCAGCAACAATAGGAAATCTCTCCACAAGACCACACTGGCCAAACTGCTCCAGCGATATTGGTTTTGCCTCCAACATCTATATGATCCGCAGCTACCATTGCCCAAACGACCCCCCGGGAGCACATTAGATTGACATTGACACAATCCACACAAGCGTTCTAAACTTGGTCTAAATGCACAACCACCAAAGTAAAGGCTTTACCCTCATTGAACTGCTGGTAGTAATTGCCATCATCAGCGTGCTTTCTACAATAACGGTTGTAGCTATTAACCCTGCACAGAGGATGGCAGAAGCACGAGACGCGCAAAGGAAACTGAACCTTGCCCAAATCGCAGAAGCTTTGGAAACATACCTCGTAATGCACGGAGATTACCCTTGCGAAGGTACACCGGAACCGAGAGACGGAAGCAACAGCTGCAGCGGAGACTGGTGCACAAACAGCCACATTTACCGCGATCTTGTAGGAGGAGGGTACCTCAAATATCTCCCCAGGGATCCTGTAAACAACAGCACCTACTATTACTGGTACGAGCCACATTGCAGCGGCCAACACGGGTGCCCAACAGGACCGGGAGGCTGGTGCGGAGACGGCAAGTGCTGTGAATTCTGGGTGCGGGCCAGATTGGAAGCAACCGGCAGCTTGTATTATGTACGCAGTTACTAACAGGTAAAAAAATGCTGAAAATACTTCTGGAAGAAAACCAAAAAATCGCTACAATCGGAGCCATTGCTTTAATCGTTTCTTGCTCTTTTATAACCATCCGTGCTTTTATTCCTAAACGGCCCGCACCAAGCGAGACAGCAGGAGAACCACCCGCAGAAGAAGACCAGGCGCTAATAGAAAAACCGGAAGAATACCAGGAATATTCGTCCAGCTCTCCAGAAGAAAGAGCACAAGCCGTCCCCGCACCCGTAGAACCGCCCCCTGCAGAAGATAGAGATCCGCAACAGGAAGAATTTCAAACAAGGCAAACACCTGCTGACCAGAAAACAGTATCAACCTTTCCATATATGATTCTCACAATTCTTAACTTAATTGCTGGTGGGTTTTCAGTTCACTCCATAATTAAGTCCAGGTCCTGGCATCAGCAACAGTGGCGAGATTCAATAAGAAAAGAGGACTTAAACAAAATTAAAGAAGCAATCGAAGTATTTCATAAACAGAACGGAAGATATCCCACCAGGTACAACCAAGAATTCATCAAATTCGTTCGCAGTTCGCAGCAAAGAATAAAAGATCCTAAAGAAAATAAAGATACTGGCTTCGGAGGCGCAACCTATGGTTACAGATACGACAATGTAGTAAACCCACACACAATAGAAACAGAAAAAGCAGAAAAAGATGCAAAAACATATAGATTGTGGTGTTTATTAGAGAATAAATACGATCCGGAAATTGATCACTACTTTGACGATATACACCATTGGGTGTACATGCTAACTCCTGAAGGCAATACAAGATTACTTCCTTAACTTATGATCCTAATAGGAATAGACGAAAACGGATTAGCACCATTATTGGGACCCCTGGTAACAACTGCTACTGTTTTCAACTATCCTAGCAACCAGAATGAATATTGCCTGTGGAAAAAATACTCGCAAACAATATCCAAAAAACGAAAAAACTATCCGGAGAAAATAATTGTGAACGATAGTAAAAAAATTTTTAAGGCAGGGAGTCCCGAAGAGAGTTATCACATTATCTCAAATACAGCAGAAGCTTTTACACCAGAAAATGGGGCAATACCAGAATATTTAGGAAGAGTAAGTATTTCATTAACACCCTTAAAGTTTAATAGACAAATTAACAAATACGGATCCAAAACTATTTTAAACCTAGCCTGCTTCCTAGAATTAATCAACCGAGTAATGAAAAAGAATCTCTCAGGAGAAAAATACAAAATCTACTGCGACAAAATCGGGGCAACCCGAAAATACACAGCGAAAATACAAAAGTTATCCCTATTTAAAAACAGCTTTTGGAACAATTCGAAAATAAAAGTAATTAGCGAAAACAGAGCTAGCTCTCACTATAGAATAGAAATGCAAAATGAAACAGAAATTGAGCTAATATTCAGTACTAACAGTGACCAAGCCAACTTCTCTGTTGCGCTGGCTTCAGTAATTGGTAAATATATCCGCGAACTCTATATGAGACAATTCAACAACTATTTCCAAAAATTAGATCCAAATCTCCCAATCACTAGCGGTTACCCTAACAAAAACACATATCAGTTCATAAAAGAAAGCGAAAAAATAAGAAAGCGTTTAAAAATCCCCACAGAAGCAATAATAAGAACAAAGTAGCTACTTCAAAGAGTAGAGCGGAAAAACAAAACTAAATCCCCTCACTCGTACAGACGAATGTAGATCCCAGCAACACCGAAAAAGATACCAACTAAAAGCCATTGCGTAGAAGCTAAATAAATATCGAAACCAAAAGCCCCTACAGCAGATAAAATAACAGAAACACCGGCGAATAAGAATAGTACCTGAGACCAAAACTTTTTTTTCTTTAAATTATCAGTACCGATTTGCAAAAGTATTCACCCCCTTTAATTTATGTTTCCTACGCACTAGCAGATTACAAAAAAGCACACCAACCTAAAAAACAACCAACTCACCGCACTTGCAGCATTCTTCCACCGGAACTAACACTGGCGGACACAGAATTTAGGCATATTTATCGGCAACAGAAGATGCACCATACGAATCCGGCTTGATTTTACAATCAAAACCAGAGCCGCGGATCATTCCCATAACCTCCTTGATCATCTTCTTTGTTTCCCCGACAGTGCCAACATCAACGTGGATCTCCAAATCAAATGTTTCGCCCACCTTTTTTTGATAGGTTTTCATAAATTCTTGGGCAAATTCTAAAGACATGGTAGCTTCCTTATATATACGGTCACGCAACCCAAAGTCGCGCTTATCATGCTCCCTGTACCAAAAATACATGCCCCCATTACCAACACGATAAACAATCAAAGCAAGCACGTAATCAGCACCTTGCCGGTTGCGGGTTTGTGAATCTGTTCCAATAATCAAACGATACGAGTTTTGCGGCTTCCGGTTCATAAACCCCTGAATATGCTCCAAAACCTCATCAATTGAAAGTTCACCATAACTAGGACTGTTAAACTCAGTAAATTTGTTCATAACAAACTCCATTAACTTTTATTTTATCAAATTAGGAACCCAAACTAAAATTATCTAATCGATCATAAATAGGGCCTTTTGGTGTTAGCCTGCTTGAATAAAGAGAAAATTTATCTACATAAATAGAGGGAAGATCTTTATTAAACGAGAATTCTGCATTTCCAACCTCCGAATACCCCCCACACCTAAATCTGCCCAAAGTAATATGCGGTGGATGCAATTTACTTTTTCTGGGACAAACAAACGATATAGATTTCTGCAATTGTGCAAAATCTACCAAATCACCGGTTATGGACAAAATAAAAACCCTCCCTCTAATCAAGCTGGAACTGCCAACCTCAAGATTAAACGGTCTAACAGATTTTCCAGCACAACTCAAATTGTACTTTAAATCCCCCACATTTCCCTTTCCTAAATTTCCAATAAAACACAAAGTAATATGCAAATTTTCTTTTTCAACCCACTTAACATCCAAACCATCAGGAAACTGCTGCTGCAGTTGGGTAACATTGTTACGCAAATCATCACTAATATCTATAGCTGTAAATAATCTCACAAAGATATTTTACCACACATTCCTTTCCAGTGCCTAAGTTACCTGAATGTGAATTGTTACTCAGATCCAGATAGTGTAGTATGGTCAATATGGTTAAGATAGGTAATATGGATATTGAAATTTTTTCCCCTGACTTCGAAGTCACTGAAACAATTAAAGAGCACGTAATAAAGGAAATGGAACGCATAGAAAGACTACTCACAAACACCAAAAACTACCCAGCACCTGTAAGAGTAGAACTTAACGCATTTAATCGCAGAAGCGGTAAAATGTTCCGAGCAGAGATAAATTTACCACTGCATGGAAAGTTATTAAGAGCAGAGGAAGAAACAGATAATCTCCACAGTGCTATAAACGAGGCTGCAGATGATTTGGAAAGACAGGTCAAAAAGTATAAAGCAAGGTGAAAAAGCTAAAAAAGCATGGTATTGTCCTCTAGATTACACATCAGAACACAAAAATCTTAGTACTACCTCACTGTTTTAAACCTTCTACCTAACCTAAACTCCTTTCCGTGCCCAGGGTAAATTATTGTGTCTTTAGGTAACCTTTTTATCTTCTCCAAACTCTCAAACAAGGCCTGTTCATCCCCTCCCTTGAGATCCGTCCTTCCCACACCATTTGCAAACAGAGTGTCACCAGAAAACAAAACCCCCTCTTTAGAAAAGTAAAAACAAGCAGAGCCAGAAGTATGTCCCGGAGTCTCCAGTAAATCAACCTGGGAAGTAAATGTCTCAGAAACAGCTTGCAATGAAGAATTAAACGTGACATCTATCTCTACAATCGAGTGGGAAACACCAAAGAGAGTACCCAAACTAGCGGTATCGTTCTTTAGCATATATTCATCAGCTTCATGAATTACTACCTTAGAATGCAACGACTCTTTTAGGGCAGGAACAGCAGCGATATGGTCTGCGTGACCATGAGTAAGGAGAATATAATTAATATCTAATTGTTCTTTGTCAATTATTGATAAAATAAGATTAGGCTCGGCACCGGGGTCAATGACAAAACCTTTCTTACTTACGTTGTCAAAAATTATATAGCAGTTTGTAGCCAAAGGACCAACAATTACCCTTTCAATCTGCATAAATTGCCTTTCTCCTATTTTCCGCAAACTATAACTTCAACCTTCCTAGAACGGGGTTCTAGGAGTTCAACAAAAAACAAATTTTGCCAAGTGCCCAAAACTAAACTACCCTTCTCGATAGGTACCCATAAACTATCTCCAAGCAGCATAGCTAACTGGTGCGCGCGAGCGTTATCGACACCTTCCATAGTGTGCTTATAATCCTCACCTTTAGGAACTAATTTATTAAAAATAGTGGAAAAATCGCTTTTTACATCTCTATCCTTTTCGTTACACAGCAAAGCGGCTGTTGTGTGCGGACAGCGCAACAACACAAACCCCTCCCCTACTTCTGACTCAGAAAGCACGTTCTGAACAGCAGGTGTAATATCAACAAAATCAAATCTATTTTTCGTTCGAACATCGATTGTGTAATTGAGTATAGTCACTTTAAACCTTCTTTTTCACCACGTATCCCTGCCAAAACTCATAAAGCGGACCGCCCACCATACCCCAACAAAATCCCCAAACAACCTCTGTTAGCGGCACACGACCTAATATCCAAAAAGCCCACTTCTCATTAGTAGGTAAATATATGCGATCCGCGTAACGCAGAAATAGCGGGAGGTAAAACCAGTATATAACAAACATTACCAAAGAAACAAAAACACCGGACAAAAAAGCATCTATAAATAAATCAGGACGG
>CAYVIL010000025.1:5587-10751 GCA_964451675.1 uncultured Candidatus Saccharibacteria bacterium | reverse complement strand
CTGCAAATGCGTCTCCAGAAGTCATTGACCCTACCGCTGTTATGTCCCCTGCACCAGCACTTGCAAAACTCTGCCAAGAACCCCCACTATCTTTGTACTGTAAAATACCGGAACTATCTCTAAGACCATAACCTGAACTACCGTCAGTACTACCGTAATTAATATACCCACCAGCAACTAGTCCAATGTTTCCTGCAACATCCAACACGTGCTGGGGCGTTGCCGTCCCAATCCCTAAATTACCAGATCCTAGAAAACCGTAAGTGGGGTCGGTACTAGCATTACCAAAAAAGATGGATTCCGAACCGTCCGTGGTATTAACAACAATATAATTATTTGACCCTTCCTGGAGGTCATAAGCATTAGCTGTATCATCAGGTATATTCTGCTGAATAGTACCAGTGATTATCGTGTTACCGGAAAGAGTAATAGTTGACCCGTCAATAGTTGTTGTTGCGGAATCATCTCCTAGCACTGCGCTACCATCGTCTGCGAATTCCAACCGAGTAGTGCCGTCTGTAAGCTTAAAAGTGCCACCTGATGATCCGTATGTTATTGTTACTGCATTAGCTCCGTCAGATACTATTTCGACTCCGGCACCAGAAATGGTCGCTCCTGAATCCGAATCAATTGCAACAGCACCGCTAGCATCTACTGTATAAGTACCTGTAGGTGTATAAATGAAATCTGTTCCATCTATAGTTATTGTCCCTGTCGAATTAACATCAAAATCAGCAGTTTCGAAAGTAATATTTTGCTCAGAACCATCACTTCCAAAGGTTATTGAACCAGTGTTGTTAATATCCAGTGTTGAGGTGTTAAGCGTTGTTGCACCGCCAGAATCTATCGATAAATCTCCAAAGCTACTAAGTCCAGCTCCCCCCACCTGTGTATAAGTGCTGCCATCCGCAGAATATACTCTGAAATCAGCATCATAAACTTCTAATAAATCACCGCTTGCAAATAATAATCTACCGCTGCCTGCCTCTAACCCAATCCAGGACTGGTCTGCCATAGTAATAACACTAGATGTCAATACATCAAAAGAGTTAGCAGTAAATTGGAAATCTTCAGCATCTGAGACAAAAATGCTAATTTCATCATCTGCATTAGAAACCAAGTATGTATCCCCATCCGCATCTATCTCCAAAGGAACGCCGCCAAGATCCAAACGTTCACCTATTTCCAAATTGGTTATTGTAGCTAAATCATCCGCAGTTACAACAGTTAATGTACTATCCCCAACAGTTAAATCACCAACTAATTCAGATTCTTCGTCTACTTTTAGCTGCTTTTTCATTTCAATATTAGTGTTAACCTCTAAAATACCTTCGCCAATATTAGCAGCCAGAGTTCTACCTAACTCAGTGGAGATCTCACGCAAATCCGTTAGTGATTTAGGCGCAGATAAACCAGAACCAAAAGAGCTGTTGCCTACATGAAGCTTATAAAGAAAACCGGCAAAACTTATCACCGCAACTAGTAAAACTGGTACCACGTACAACAAATAACGTTTTGAGAGCTGTAAAGAATTAAAGGTGGGTAAAGTAAACCAGGCAGTGCGTTTCTTAGTAGCTTTTTGCTGCTTGCGAGTATCACCCTGAACAGCATCGGACGAGGGAATAACATCCTGCCATTGCAAAAACCGTTTAATAGAAGAACTGTAACGGCTACGCGTACTCTCTGGAACTCCATCTAATTGCAAATGCTGCATATACGTATCAAAATCCTGCAAAGAAGGGAGTTCATCATTCTGAAGCGAAACATTCTGCTGTTTTAACCAATCGGCAAAATTTCTTAGATCAGATAGATAGTTGTAGCGTGACCTCCTGCTGAGACCCTTAGATTTAAGATAGTTGGAGTATTTTTCGAGCAGGTTATCCATTTGGCAGAACTTTGTATCACTCTACATATAATATGTATAATAGCCTAAGTAAAGTTTTTTATAACTAACTTATTGTATAGATAAGAGTGAAAAAAAGTCAAGAAGCAAGAGCACAGTAATAAAGTAGGCAGCAAAACATTGAAAATAGGGGGGAAGCAAAACTAGTACAAATATTGGCTGTTATAGCCGTAATAACAGAAAAAAGAAAAAAATGGATCTAAAATGTGTAAACAGAAACAAAATTGTTGCGTACAAAAAGTACACACTCCCCAAACTTAAACTCAAGCCTTTCTCCATCAGACTTTACAACTTCAACGGGGTGGTTGGGAGAAACTAAAGTAATAAAATTAGCATGGTAAGGCAAAATATCAAAAGGCCCAACACTATTAATTGAGGACACTGCGTTACAGGTACCTTCCCAAATAATTTCTTCTGGATTATGAATACGAACATGTAAGTTTTTGCGCATGGGCTTTACATATATTTTCCACTATAATTGGGAACCGCTTAAACTGCCGATATACTTTAAGTCCTTAGGATCTTTATCATCGAATTTACCTTCCAAAATAGCTAACATATCAGAAACAGCATCTTTAAGAGGTACATAAATACCTTTTCGCCAACTTTGGTTTTCAACAGTAAACAGCGGCTGAGATAAATAGTTGCGAATTTTAATCCCTCTGTTATAAATAAGTCGATCAAGCGCTGAAAGCTCAGCCTCCCCAACCACAGAAACAATACGGGAAAGATCGTTGTACTTACTTAAAGTCTCCAAAGCTCCTGTGTAAGCATCGTAATGATCACTACTCACTGTATCAGCTTTTAGCAAAGCTGATGATGACTTCAACGGCTCAACTGGAGGATAGATACCACGCTGAGCCAAATCTCTATCCAAAACAATTACAGTATCTAAATGGGACATAATTGTTGCTACAGCAGGGTCACCTAGTTCGTCAGCTGGTACATAAACACTCTGAACCGAGCTGAGAGAAGCTTTCTCACTGCTAGCAAGACGACTTTCGAAGGTAGCTATCTCCGACTCTAAAGTTGACTGGTATCCTAATTCCGATGGCAATCTACCGAGTATACTGCTAAGCTCAGTACCGGCTTGGGCAAAACGAAAAACATTATCAACAAAAAAAAGTACTGGATTACCAGAATCTCTAAAATACTCTGCTAAAGCAACTCCAGCCCAAGCAGTCCTAAACCGTATTGCAGCGTTCTCGCCCATCTGCCCTAACACCAGTACTGTTTTCTCTAGCGCATTACGGTCTTTAAGTGCTAAATACAGTTCATGCGCTTCTCTAGTACGCTCTCCAACACCACTAAAAACAGAAACAGCATTACTACTCTCAGTAACATTTCTTAAAATCTCAGTAATTAAAACAGTTTTTCCTACTCCAGCACCACCTACAATCCCAACTTTACTTCCTTTGAAAAAGGGTGTAAAAAGATCAATAGCTTTTATACCAGTTTCAATAATCTCCAACGATTGAGCACCGCTCCCCCCCGTAGCGCGAGCTACACTGTAGATGGAACGCCTATTTTCACATTCAAGGGGGGTATCAATCATTTGAGGATCACCAAAAATATCAATAACCCTTCCCAAAACACATTCACCTACAGGTACTGTTAAAGTTGAACCCGTTGAGTAAACCTCCATACCCCGAGCCACAGTTGAAACCGCACTTAAAAGAAGACAATTTAAGGTAACCTCATCCTCGTAAGAGTAAACTTCTAAAAAAACCCCATTATCAGAAACCAATAAAGTATGCTGGGCAGGAATGCTGCTTTGTGATATACAACTAACAGTAACAATCTGACCAGCAACAGAACTAATACGACCACTGAATTCGCCTTTTCTTTTTAATTGATTCATCTTACTAATTTAGTGAAACCTTTCGTTGCTTATTCCAATGAAACTTTCCAACAACCGGGCATTCTTTTCGGACCTAATTGCATTGCGCAGTGAGCGTTGCAACGCTTTTAAATTATCTTGAGCCCGATCTTCTGCAACACTCATAGCATAAAGTCTAGCAGCTGTCCGAGCAAGCTCTGACTCCAGCATTGTACGCTGAAAAAGTAAACTACTCACTTGTTTTTCAAAAAATTTTAACAGCTTGGGTATCTCAGGCTCAATAATAAAATCAACTTTTTGATACTCCTTTTGAGAACGAGTAGGAGTCTGAGTTATATCCATAGATTGAACTTCTTGATTAAAAATACTTACAAATTTGGGATAATAAACCACCGAATTTCTGTACTTTAAAGCAATGCTAACAATATCCCGACGCTCTTCCTTGAAAGGAAAATCCTCCTCAAAAATATACTCTTGCCAATCTTTTATTAAAGGATACTGAGTAAAAAAATCAACTCCAGTTTTTCCAATTACTAAGCAATCTGGCTTCTCCTTTCTCTGCGCAAAGTCATTGCTAAAAACTTTAAAAACATCCAAATTAATTGAACCGAAAAAGCGATGATTGGAAGTAACAACAATAAACAAATCTTTTTTCTCCTTTTTACCAGTAAAAGCTGTATCTATATCAGAAGAACTAGCAACCAGCTTCACCAAATGATACGCTTTTGCTATTTCCTCATAGAAGTGGGCATTAATCTTGAAAGACTCGCGTAGCTTTTTTATTTTTGCCGCACTAATGTCAGTAAAAACATTAGTAATATAGGAAACTGTTTGTAACTGGTTGATATCACTACGTAAAGTTGTTATTTCGGACATATTACTCTAAAAACTCCGTTTTACTGTCTAACACAGTTAGTAAATCGTCTAAATTATAGTTCGCATAATTCTCCCTAAGATCAGCAAAAGCCTCGTGCGTGCTTAACCTCTCTAACAATTTATTTTTATTCTTTTTAACAAACAACGTGTCCCTAGTTTCAACAAAGTAATTAGTAAATACAAGTGAAAGCAGTAAAATTTGAACAGCATATTCAATATTCTCTCGTCTACCTTGCTTTAACAAAGCTTTAGCAACACCACCTTTATGAAGCAGGGTTTGCGTTTCACTGCTTAATTCAGTATCAAAACGTGAGAAGCGTTCTAAATCCTGTACATCAGCTAAAAGGGATTGATATCGGTAAGAAAGATCTTGTGCAATAGCTGGTTGAGCCTGCCTTCCTACACGGGTTACAGAGCTTTGGACATTAACAGCAGGATACCCGCTTTCTGCAAGATTTTTTGAATTAAATAATAAATGCCCATCAGTAGCAGACATTAAATTAGTCGGTATAAACCCTGTAAAATTTAAAAGCTCGGTCTCTAAG
>CAYVIL010000025.1:0-5577 GCA_964451675.1 uncultured Candidatus Saccharibacteria bacterium | reverse complement strand
AGACCGGGAAAATAGTAATAGAGCCGCCTCCGTAAGATTGAGCAAAGTTTCCACCGCGCTCTAGCAACGAAGCATGCTGGAAAAATATATCACCCGGATAAGTTTCGCGGCCAGGTGTGTGGTTGGAAAGCAGTGCCATTTCCCTTACATATTTAGCGTGAATTCCAATATCATCAAGTATTACTAAAACATCTTTGCCTTCCTGATGGCAATAGTAATCAGCGATTGCTAAAGCAATATGGGGGGATAGCGCAATAACCGGAGCTGGGTTTACAGTGGAAGCACTAATAATCAAGGTGTAATCGGCACACGCTTCTTTCTTAAAAAGAGTTTCAGTCATTCGTCCTATATCAACCGGAGATTTGCCCAACCCAACATATACACAAATCATTCCCTTATTTTTCTGATTTATTATTGTGTCAATAACAAAAGATGTTTTACCACTACGTGGATCGCCAAACAACAACTCTCTTTGTCCCTTGGCCAAAGGAACCAAAATGTCCACAATTGGCAGCCCTGTATATAATTGCTCAGAAAGAAGTTCACGGGAATCAATACCGCAGGGCTTAATATCAAAAGTTAACGGTACTGAATCCCCCTTTCGGCTATCATTACCAGCTTCCCTAAGTAGATAATCAAAAGAATCCAATACTGTACCAAAAACCTGCCTTCCTACAGGGACCGTTAACTTCTTTTGGTATAGAGTATACTGATCCCCTGGAACAGCGGAGCTATTCTCCAGCAAAGCTGCTCTTACAGAATTTTTGTTCAACTCGGTAACAACTGCTTTTGTCCCTTCTGAACTAACCAAAAAATCGTAAACGCTAGCAGAAGGGAGACCCTCTAGTGTTATTAGGTAGTCTGTAGAAGCGGTAACAAAACCAACCTCCTGGTACTTGGAACGAACATCACTCATATTTTGAAGATAAGTAATCAACTATCTCCTTGCGTTTTTTTTCTATAACGTTGTTAAATGAAAAATCAGCCATACGACCTTGCCAAGCAATCTTGCAACCTGCAATTAAATGTTCATCGTAAAAAATATCTAAAATTACCGGAAAACCCAAGTAATCCTCCAACCGAGCTGCTATAATTTTCTGTTGGACCTCGAGAGGAAAGAAAGCTAAAACCAGTCGAATAGTAGGATACTGGTCAATTCTTTCTTCAAAGTAATTAATTATATTTCGGTAATTACCGCGATGAAACGCTTTGTAAAAGCCACGCTCTAAACTCTGGAAGAATTTAGAATCCGTTGACTGCACAGAACTAAATTCTAAAAAGGCCTCTAGTGTTATATCACTTTGACCCTCAACAAAAAGGGATGTTTCTAAATAACTAGTAAGAATTGCTAACCGCCTGCGAAAACTTTCAATTGTATAAATGCTTTCTATAAAAGATTCAAAAAGTTCTTCTTTAAGCATCGCTAAAGAAACCTTCCTCTTGAGCTTTTTTTAATGACTGCTCAACAATCTCCACATGCTGATCTAAATCAATTGACCTCTCTAAAGTTAAACGTATAAGATCTTCCAACAGCTGGGCAATGTGCTCGTCAACAAAACGCTTCCTCTTTTTCTCATAATCTCGCAAGGAATCATTTATTCTAGTTTTCTCACCTTCCGCATATTTTAATAGAGAATCTCTAACTTCTTGAGGAACAGCAGACAAATCTGAACGAAACTGCTCCAAAACAGCATCTAGCTCCTTTCTCAAAACATCTGTCTGAACTTCTTCCATTCTCTCCAAAGCCGCTGTAAAATTATCCAATATTGAATTGTACTTGTTATGAGTGGTTTTGAGTTCGGATTCGATATCGCCCACAGTATTAGCAAATTGATCACTGACTTTTTCCAAAACTTCAGCTAACTGATCCTTATACAAAGTATTCGCCTTCTCAGCAGTCAGTTTATGAGAAGCAATAGACTCAATACCTTTAAGTTCCGCTTCTACAACAATATCATCTGCTTTCTCAATAGCAGTCTGTAGTATCTCTGCCGACTTCTTTTTTGCTTGGCTCAGATCGTCATCAACTTGATAAAAAAAGCTCTTTTTACCTTTCCACAAGTAAAAAAGAGCTATAATCACAAAACCCAAATTGATCAATAACAATAATTGGCTGTAAAATTCTAAGGCAGGTAATAACATAACCTAATACTAAGTCTTAAATAACTGTTTTCTCATTAATAATTTCCCTAACTTAACTAAAACCGTACAATAAATAATGCTAACAGTATACTACCGAGATTTATAAATACAATCAAACTTATATTCAAAATAATCATAGCTTGTATCTTTCTGCTAGCCAAGGGATTTCTACCCAAAGAATTTATACCTTCGGATATGTTTGTACCTAAGAAGCGGAATGTAAGAAACAGAGAAAGTAAAACAATAAGCAAAGCTAATATATAGCGAATAAAAGTCTCCGCTTTTTCCTGCTGGGAAAATACATCAAGAGCGGAAAGCCCCAACTCACCCAAATACAAACTAGCTACACGACGGATCCCCTGCCTCTGTTCATCAAACCCGCCAATTAAGCGCAAAGAAACAAATACTTTACCTAGCTGAACTTCCTGACCATTAACGGATATAGGTTCATCACCAGCAGGCAAAAAATCGTCTAAAGCAACACCAACAATGCTCTCTTCCGACTCCGTCATTTTTTTGCATTTACCAGCAATATTTGAGGTTGAAATAAAATCACCTTTGGAAACAGTACCTCCCAAATCAGTAACATTCATATACACTTCACCAGCTCTTACAATAGGGGTACCTTCGGGAGACAAGCGGTAGATCAAAGGAACGTTTTCGGCAACCACACCCAAAAGATCAGCACGATCTTCTAAATCTGTCTGCGCTAAAATGTATTCACCTGTTTCCTTATCAATAGCAACAAGATCACCGTCCTGCACACCTTCAATGTTTAAATCATAAGTTCTGGCCAAATTAAGATTAGAAGCACTTGCTCCTTGCGCATGTACAAAAGGACCATGCAAGAAGAAGAAGAAGAAGAAGAAGAAGAAGAAGAAGAGAGTAGCAGAAATAACAGAGCATAAAAAAGAAGCACGCGTTTTTATCCTAAACATTTATAAACAGCATACGAAACATCTCAGGGTAAGTCAATATAAAAACCAAAGGGTGGAATTGCTAAAAAGTTATAAATGACTGCAATAACAACCTTTTACAACTGGCTACATCAATCAGAGCAAATTGTGAAAATATTATTTATCTACCAATAATTCAGCAATTTCCAATGCTTTAATTAGCTGTAGATCATTATCCTGACTTATATCCTCCTCTGTTAACTCAATCTCGTAATCTGGGATTAAGCCAACTCCATCAACGGAAAAACCTTTAGGTGTAAGCCACTTAGTCACTGTAATATGCAGCCCAGAACCGTTTTTTAAATCAGTAGAATCCTGGATAGTACCTTTACCAAAAGAGTTCTTACCCACCAATACAGATTCGTGCCTATCTTGCAAAGCAGCAGCAACTATCTCACTAGCTGAAGCAGATCCCTCATCAATAAGCACAATAGACTTAGTTGAAGAGAAAGCAGAGTTAAAACGATCAGCAAATGGGACCTGCCGACCATCAGCCAACTCCTGCAACAGTACATTCCCACCGCGAATAAACTCTGATGCAATATAGATAGATGCATCTAAATAACCACCCGGATTGCTGCGAACATCCAAAATAATAATATTAGGAGCTACACCGCCTGCATCAGCTACAACCTCTTCAACAGCAACATCCCACTCTTCTATTGTTGTGTCTCCAAATCTTGAAAGACGGATATAGTAAATATTGTCGCTCTTTTTCTCCCACTTTATTGAAGGAAGATCTATCGTTCCCCTAACAATATTAATATTTAAAGTTTCAAAAGAATCATCGGGATCTTCACCACGCTGAATTGTTAAAGCAACCTCTGTACCTGATTTTCCGCGTATTTTAGAAACAGCCTCCGTAACAGACCAGGTAATTGTTTCTTCACCATCAACTTTGATTATTTGATCACCCGATCTAACACCAGCTGCCTCTGCTGGCGAACCTTCCAGAGGAGCTACGATAATTAGCTGATTATCCCTTATCCCCAACTCTGCACCAATACCCTCGTATTCACCTTTAAGGCTTGTTTTCATTAATTCGTTCTGTTCTGGAGGGAGAAAAGTGGTATATGGATCACCAAGCGAATCTGCCAAACCCTGAATGGCACCGTACAACATATTCTCCGCGTTAAGAGGGCGGTCAATATGTTTTTCTTGCAAAAGATCCCAAACCTGCCAAAACAATGAAAAATCCACCTGCTGGGTATTACTTGATCGATTAATAACCTCAATCCAAGGTAGTTGCTGAGTTTTAACATTCAAGACATAGCCGCGTCGGCCAACAACGTAACCACCACAGAAAACGGCAAGCAAAATTGCCAAAGAAAAGATGACAAACTTACTATATGCGTTTTTATTGTTTTTATTAATATCTTCTCTATCAGTATTAAACATAAACCATTCAAATATAAAAAACAGCCCGGTATTTACAATGCTAAATTGCTAACAAACCAAGATTGCGCACAAGAACCGACAATACCTCTCCCTCACTCTCTATTCTAGCAGAATCAAAATCAGCAGCCACCACCCTACCAGTTCTACCAAAAAGTGCGTCGGAATAAATTTGAACTAAATCCCCTTTTTCAAGATTTTTAAAAAAAACATTAGGGTGAGAACCTACAGTAGAACTATCTATATTACGCGCAACTAATAAATTTCCTCTATCTGGCATTAGCAGTGTGTATATTTTATTGCTATTCTCCAAAAACTGGAAAACAAAGTCTAGCATTAACGTTCTACCAAACCCTTCAGTTACCATAACCGACACATCAGATTCTCTAATTAAATCTAAATCACTGTAATCCATTCCGCCAACTACTATTCCACTAACCCCCACAACCTGAGCTTTTTTGATCGCCTCTGCTTCCAAAAAAGAGCCCCCTATTAATATCTTTTCTCCATCTGAGGGTAAAATACAGTTAGCATGAAGACTTTCACCTCGCTGCGCAGCAATGCGCAAACTGCCAGAGCACGACTGCCCCCAACCCCAAACACCTCTAACAGTCGTAGCCCTAGCTTTTACTAGAAAAGCTTTTTTCTCAACAATATCCACAACCTTACCAGCAACACCTGCAGCAAGCTTTTCTATCCTTTTTGGAAGTTCAAGAGAAATAACACCAAGCTCCCAATCAATCGACGAAATAGTACTTGAAAAAGGAGCGGATATTATCTTAGATTTTAGACCAAAAGGCCCTTTCTTCTTAGCTAGAATTTGACCTCTGTTTATAGACTGTCCTGATTCAACTTTAATAACCTCCAGAAGCTTGTCAGATTCAACTTCTAACTGCTCACAAACGTTTATTGCCTCTGCCCCACCACTTACTTTAGTAGTCGCTAGTATATCAAAGGGTTCCACACGGTCCCCAACAGAAACTTTCTCTATACCTGCTTCGGGCAGTTTACGTTCTACATAGACATCGCGCTCAGGTAGTATTTTGTAAATAATTGGTACTTCCATAAACTATAAATTTTAATA
>CAYVIL010000024.1:0-11397 GCA_964451675.1 uncultured Candidatus Saccharibacteria bacterium | reverse complement strand
ATCCGGACGTATATTTCCCCGTCGGCAAATTTTTCTAAATTAGTAGGGGTAAGAGGAACTTCCAAAAGCTTCGCTATCTTTTGGCCTAAAGAAGGGTGGGCACTACCACTGATTAACTGCATCTCAGACATCAACCTTAGTATACGAAACTTAGCTAAAACATTGCAATAGCTTTATAATACAAAAACCAACAACTCGCAATTCACAGTAAAGTAAAGGAGCTAAACAATTGCTGTTCTGTAGTGATTCACAATAACAACACAAAGCTAATTAACCAGTTGACAACCAACAACTCGCCTGCAATAATAACACTACTAAACTCCCCCACGTCTGCACCCGACAGCCGGGATCGCACACGTGGGGCATCTTTGTGTTAAAGTAAATTTATATGAATTCATTTGTACTTATCGACGGTAGCAATTTCTACTACAAGCTCCAAGATTTAAAAATTTCTGACAAAAAATTTGCGTTCAACAAGTTTTGCAACTGGATAACTGACGGAACTTTGGACAAATCCAAATACTATGTTGGGGCAGTCCGCCAAACCCAAGAAAGTGAAAAAAGCAAAGAACTTTACGCTAAACAGCGTTCTTTCATCAGCTCTTTGGAAAAAGATAACCTTGATGTCCAGCTTGGGTATATCCTAAAGTCTGGAGATATTTACCACGAAAAAGGTGTAGATGTGAAAATGGCAGTCGACTTACTTGTCGGGGCTTACGAAGAGCTATATGACAAAGCGTACTTGATTAGTTCTGACACTGATTTAATCCCTGCAGTAAAAAAAGCGACATTGTTAAATAAGGAAATTGAATATGTAGGATTCTCCCATGCCCCCAGCTATGCCCTTCTTAAAAGCTGTACATCATCACGGTTGCTAAACAGAAATGATTTAAAAAAATTTATTTCATAATTAACCAGCTTAAAAAAATCCTAACAGCAGAGAAGAGCAATAAATTAACCACAAAAACCAACCCAAAGCACCAGTCTAGCAAGTTTCCAACAAAAATTACCTTGACGACATATCACCTCTGTGTTTTAATCTAAACTAGAGGACCTTAACCTTAACAACTAAAGAAGAACCAGTAAAAAAGGAGAGTGACATGCAAAGGTCGGGAGTCGTTCTCAGCATAACTATGGTCTTCAGCATCCTACTATCGCCGTTGGGGGGATGGGGGGCAACACCACTCTGGGCGGCCGAGTCTCTCGATGAGTTCAATTTGGAAATCGATATCGAGAACGACGGTAGTATTACTATTCGCGAACTGAAGTTGAAAGAATTGGACATTTCAATCCCTGTAGATGGAGAAGAGGTTGCAATGCATCTGGACGGACTTCAATTACGAAACGTAAGCGCTGGTAACATAGAGAAGATCCTCAGCAACTATGGGTTGTCTGCCCAAATTCCGGACCTGTCTCTAGACCCACAACAAGTAGGTATATTAGTTGGGTACGGAATTGAACACATCGGACTGCGCAAGGAATCCCATGGAAGCTGGCAAGAGCTGAGCATCTACATCAACGACACCAGGATCCTGGAGGCAAGCTTTGCAGACAGAACTTTAAATCTTTTGCTGGCAGAGATGCAACTGCCAGAAACAGAAACAAGGTTAATTCAAAGCTTGTTGCTACAAAATGAAGGGCACTTGCTAATCCACTTGCCCAAAGCAAAGACAGCGTTCGCTTTTACTGACCAAATCCAAACCGCTACAGAGGCACCTGCTAACTTCATAAAAGCTGGGGCTACCGTCTCGGGAACCGCCTCCGCCGGGGAAATACTCTCTGTAGGAGGAGTAACCGTAGAGGAAACTAACAAGCTGCTGAAAGGTATGGGCATGCCTGCTCGATGGCCCTATCTAGTAAGCAATCCGTTAGCGGTCCTAGAAATGGAAACCGTTACCGCCATTGCAGGTAGA
This sequence comes from uncultured Candidatus Saccharibacteria bacterium, assembly GCA_964451675.1. Classification (GTDB taxonomy): domain Bacteria; phylum Patescibacteriota; class WWE3; order JAUXAW01; family CAYREW01; genus CAYREW01. The sequence continues at coordinate 9,484 of CAYVIL010000024.1, read as the reverse complement.
AATGGCCTGCGGTTAGAAAGTAACAATGAACATTGGGCACAGTTGACGTGGGATAAGGAAGGACGGGAGAGTATCTACCAAATAATCCCTGCCATTCTTAGCCTAGCAGAAACAAACGGTTACCAATTACCAATCTCCGAACAGGTAATCGCCGCTTACGCTAATCTTGCCGAAACCGTCCTACCCCAAACGGAGTTGGAGCTGGTGATCTACAACAGCGAGGAATCGGTGGAAAGCACGCCCCAAATTCAAATCGGGCAGGTGCTAACCTTTGAACTGGACAAGTCTGGTACTGTCCTACTCGAAGGTAATCCGGTAGGGATAACTCACCTGAATTACAGCTGGATTGACTATCTGGGCCCGCTTGCCCTCAGTTGGGAGGGGGAGGCAAAAGAAGTCCGTTACACTTCTAATGGTGTAACCCTACCGCCCTTCTTTGTAGCAGAAGATGCGGCTACTCAAGCAGGCAACATTGTTGCAGGAAGCTTCCCGAACACAGCAGCGCTTAAAGAGGCCCCGTGGTCCAAGATAGATAACCTGCTGGAAAACACTGACATAACGGGCATTGTAATTGCCACAGCAGGCGCCGCTCCCGAAGAATTGGGCCTGGAATACACTGCTGAGAGCGGAATGAAGCCCCAAGCAAGAGCACTGCCTTCCTTAGTCGTAGATCGAGAGGGCAACATTGCGTTGGGGAACAAGCGAGCAGCCCTTAACTTAACTCCCTACCTAGAAGAACGCGGTATATCCCTAGCAGAAGTGACGCGGTCCATTCCGCTTGGAGTAGAAGCTGCCACGCTCTCTGTGGACTCCAACCAGGTAGGTATAACCCTCAATGGAGTAGACGACCCCATAGCGGGACTGCGGTGGGACTACACCTTGCGCCAGAATACCTTTGACACAGTTGATAAGGCGTTTGGCGTGCGGGGATACGTGAACTTGGCAACCTACGGAATTGCAGATGCTGTTTTCCCTCACTGGGAAGAAACTGTAACCGAAATGGTTGCTGGAGGTCGCGGCTTCCAATGGGGCATACAGTTAACTGTAGTCGACGATGTGGAAAAGCTTCCGCCCTCTCCGGCTGAGAAGCTAATTAAGCGCTTGGGTATTTCACCCTAGTACAGAAAAGAGAGAACTGCGTAAGGTCCTCAAAAAGGGGAAAGAAGAGAGAAAACGCTCCTGACGCGTAAGGCCTTGGCTTTTAGTTTTGCCGAGGCCTTTTCTCTTTTTGTAAATATAAAAAGAATTTTTACTAATTTTGCTATTTTAGCACCAGGCATTGCCAGCTTTCAGCTTTTCTAGAACAATAACCCTAGAGTAACTTGACACTTGTTCTCCATCCCGGTAGTATCAATCTACACAGGTAACGTTTTAAAATCCTCTAAATACTGCGTCTGGTTTATTTAATTAAATTCTATAAAAAGGAGGTGAAATTAAATTGCAAAAAATAATACTTATAATTGCGGGAGCCATTCTATTAATCGGGGTCGGTTACTTTGCAGCTCAACAGGCTGGATTACTACCAACCACAGTGCAAAAAGTTACTATACCGAATGGAGCAGAACAGGAAACAATTACAGGTTCAATACAGAATCTGCTAAGCAGAGGGGAATCACTTAAATGCACCTGGAGCACGGAAGAAGCCAGCGGTACATCTTGGATAAAAAACCAAAATGTTTACAGCGAGGTAACAGCCCAAGAGCAGACCAGCAAAACTATTATGAAAGATAACTGCGCATGGGTTTGGATGGAAGGGCAAGCTCAGGGTATCAAAACTTGCTACGAATCTTTTGATGAAATGCAGCAGGATATCGTAACTGAAGATACAGAAACCGAGCCAGCCGAAGGCAGTATCAGCTTACCTGCAAACGTAACTTACAATTGCGCAGTGACAACAATTGAAGACTCTAAGTTTAACCCGCCGCAAGATGTCCAGTTTATGGACTTAGAAGAAACCTTGCCAGCGATGGAAGACATACAAGACATGAGTCAAGAAGAGCTGGAACAGCTGCAGCAGCAGATGGAAGATATGGTCCCTGAAGGGATGTAAACAAAAAACCCGCAGCAAAAGAAACAAACTCCGCGGCAGCGGAGACAATTGGTAGAAAATTAAACTAAACAATGCTAAAAAAGCTGCTCCAGAAATTGAAGAAAAACAAAACCACTGCTCTCGGAGTTCTATTTGCAAGCGTATCATTCATTATCTACATCGTCTCTGTTATGTTCGCCATAAATGTTCTTGTCGAGTTTATGGTAAGCCCGCACACCACCTTAGCAGCACAGATACTGCTTGTAACTTCAATGCTAACCTGCAATACCATTAACTTTGCGCTTGCCCACAAGTACCCCGATCGGTTTTATTCTTGGGATAAATTTAAGCAGGAGCCGGAAAGTATAAAGGCTTTCATTTTCCTTCCTCCTTTTTCCACCTTGTTTTCCTCAGCAGCCTTAACAATTTTTGTAATGAGTTTGTTTTCGAAACCAATAAACGCAGTGTGGGAAAAAAGTCTATCTTCCCTGGACAGCGTTTATGAGATAGCCGGCCGGTATCTAGTTTTAACCCCGTTTTTGGCTGCAATATTTTTGTGTGTTTTAGGTCTTCTAGTATACGCAACAGCGATCAGCTTAAAAAAATTCAAGAAAACAGTGTGGAAGACCCTGGTCATTATACTCTTTGTTATTTTATTCGCAATTTGGATATACCTGGTTTCCATATTTCAACCTGGCCATTTGGAAACAAAACTAGTTACCCTTGCTAAAAACGTAGTAAAGTACATTGTCTGGTTCACACCCGCTTATTGGTTCTACATATTATTCATCAGCTCAAAAAGGATTAGATTCTAAAGTAAAAAAACCGCCAGCTTAATGAAAAAAGCTAGCGGCTATTTGGGCGCATATACTGACCCCCAGAAACTGTCACTATTTCCCCAGTCACGTGCCGGGACCAATATTCAGAAGCCAAAACTACACCCATCCTGCCAATATCTCGAGGAATACCGTTTTTACCACCTAGTAGAACTGTAGGCTCATCATTAGCATCCTCTGGATTTTCCGTCCTCTCCTGAATATGAACACCACCGGGTGCAATACCATTAACACGGATTTTGTAAGGCGCAAAATCAGCAGCAAGAGCTGGAATTAGACCTTTTAATGCTGCTTTACTTGCCGAGTAATGCGGCGTACTTGGTATATCCTGGTGCACAGAAGAAGTAAAAATAACTGAACCGTGAATACCTTCGTCTACCATTTTACTGACAATAAGCTTGGTTAAAAAGACATGTCCCCGCAGATTAACACCCATAACTTTATCCCACTGCTCCAGAGTTATATCTAACCCGGTGCACGGACTGTTTATACCAGCGTTATTGAATAGAGCATGAACAGGCCCCACCCGAGAATAAATCTCCTGCAAAACTGCAGGAAAAGTATCCGGATTGCGCAGATCCAAATGCTGATAAACATGGCCAGCACTGACTTCTAAAACATCACGCAGTGTCTCGCCACCTAACTCATCGTCAACATCTGTGACTACCACCCGAGCACCTTGCCGGGCACACTCCAAACAAATTCCCCAACCAATACCGCCCCCGCCACCAGTAACCAGAACATTCTTATTTTCTAGATACTTCATAGCCATCCACCTCCTTAGAGTACTATCACAGTGCTTTCTATCTAAGCTTAGGTTACCATGTACCATATATGGATAGTTACCGAAAAACATCCCCAACTGTAGAAAAAAGACCTCAACTTAATCGTTCCGGATAAGCTGAGGTCGTAAGGAGCATGCTAAATTCAGTAAGCTAAACTACGGCGAGCTAGGGCAAGCGCCGCCTGTCCAGTAAAACTCGCCAGCATCTCGAAGAGTAATTCCAGCAACTGGCTCTCCAAGCCATTGGTGGGCCACCAGATCGCCGTTATTTCGCACGTAGATAAGCACAAAACCGCCTTCGCTCTCTGTACTTGCGCCAAGAATAAACGGCTTGCCATCTACAACGCAAACATCATTTGGAATCTCTCCTACATACTTGCTGTAGCTAGCACCCTGCCACTGACTACGTTCCTTTGGCGTGCAAGAAACCACTAGTAAAAATAGAACTACAACTAACAGAGCGCGAATCCTAACATCAGAACCCATAGCATCTCTCCTCATGCACAAGTTGCCCTTAGTTTCGGACAGAACTTAAAAGCACAATACCACAATACCCACCCACCTGCAAGTTTATAAGTCAGGTAACAAAACTATAAATGAGATAAAAATGCTACAATTTTATAAATAATAAGGTAAGCAATTGAGTTGCAAAGGAAAGATCGATGATACAAATAAGCACGGAATTATTCCTAGGTTTTGTACTGGGAGAGTGTAAAACTTTCCCACAAAGTGGGAAACCTATCAATTTATAGAATTATAGCTAGAGGATTTTAACCTGTGGACAAGAAGCTTAATACCTTGTCAAAGAAGCTTTGCTGAATCTTCAAAAGCTCACCAGTCTCTGCCGAAACCAAAGCTTTACGGTCAAGCCTAATTTTAAACAAACCAAACACTTCCTTGTACTTAACTCCGGGGATCTCGTAAGCAATAGTACCGTCCTCGGTCCCTACCAACTCAATATCGGGCTCTTCAGGGGTATAAATTGTTTGCAGTTCGGCAGCGGAGGTCGCTGTGGGAACAGCAGATTCGGTAGCTTGTGCATCAGCTTCCTGCTGACTAATTAACCACCGCGAACCACCTTTACCGCCTGCCTGATCCAAAACATTGGCAGCCAACATGGTTTCCACCGCTCTGTCTGGAAGAACTGTAACTACTTTTGTTCCGGCCGGAGTAATCACAATCAGTTCATTGGTATCCAGGTTAACTGAAAGCGGGAACTTTGTTTTAGCAGCAACTTTATCGCGAATAATATTATAGAACCTACCGTCCGAACGAATTTTAGTAGTGTTTTTATCCGCAGGATCCTCTACTGCAACCTCCGCGCTGGGCGTGCTTTCACTATCGCCGTCCCTTTCAATCTGGATTCTGTTATTTTCTGTGTGGGTGAGCCGAACAATGTTTGCTTTATCTGGGGGAGCAATTTGTTCAATCCTTTTCTGAACCTGAGCTCTGTTCTCTGCCTGATTTTCTATCTTATCCTTTAGCTGTCCAGGTGGATTTGCAGAAGAATTGTCATTCGATTCATCGACAATCTCTTCCACACTCTCCCTGACAGAATCGGGAGAAGTCGCTAAAACAGAGTGTTTTTCCTGGCCCGGCAGTGCTTCAAAAGGAGTGGCCAATAGATCACCATTATCCAGACGTTCAATTTGGCCATACCTGTTAATTACTATCCAAGCAAATGCATCTTTTTGCCAAACAAAAAAAGTAGCGATGAGCAAAAAACCTAGAATAATAAGCTTACTAGCAGTACCCATAGAGGTAAGGTCATTGTATACAGTTAAGCTAAAACCTGTCAAGCTAAAAACTTCAGCATTCACCTGTTGAGTAGTTTTTTTCATCTTTTTGCCTTTCTTGAGTAGCAATCACCGCCGAGATTTTTCTGAGCTGCATCACAAACTAATTTATATTCCACTTAACAAATAAAACAAGTAAGTAAATAACTGCCTAGTCTTATAACACCATATAATAGTTATACTACGCTAGCCTTGCTTTGGTTTTATCATTGCAAGAATTGCTATTTCGCAGCGAAACTTAACAAGACTGCCCTCTTGGTCGTGCTCAACAGAGCTCTTGCTCTCTCTTTACAACCATACTTTTTAAAAAGCACAAGATTTTTCTAATCCTTTTTTTATTCTTTTTATAAATATAAAGAAAGTGTTCCCAAAAGAGCAAAAAGCTGGCCACTCAAAACAGAAGAACCTCCAATAGGAGGTTGCCTTAGCGGCTGCTGAGGAATGACAGCAAATAAATTTTGCTCTAAATATCTAAGAAAATATGACCAATGCGAAGCTACCTGTACCGGCTACCATTACCACAGTTGCCTAGGACTTTGGGGTTCGTTGGTCAGTAAATTCTTTCCCTAACCAACAAAACTTTATTGACCTTGTTTCGCGTAACCAAAAAATTCGCACTACAGTTACTTGACTTTTCAACAAATAAAGATAAAACTTAGACTGCCTTGAAAACTAAAAAGTTTACTATTCTCCATTCCAACGACATGCACGGAGACTTTTACGCTGAGGTTAAAGAGGGCGACGGTAGGTTAATCGGTGGGCTAGCCCACCTTTCCGGTTACATAAACAAAGTTCGTAAAGAGGAAGACAATGTCCTTTATGTTATTTCTGGCGACATGGTTCAAGGTTCTTTGATTGACACCGAGTACAAAGGTATTTCCACTATTGAAATCAGTAACTACCTTGCTCCAGACGTGGTTGCCCTCGGTAACCACGAATTTGATTACGGACTTCCCCACCTGTTATTCCTAGAAAAAATGGCCAACTTTCCTATTGTAAACGCCAACCTTTACATCAAAAAATACAATAAAAGGCTAATGCAATCCCACCTAATAATTAACAAAGCAGGATTTGATATTTTGTTTACGGGAATTATTACGGAAAAAGTAATGGACTCCATTAAACAAGACGAGCTGATTGGCAGCTTTATCAGCTTGGAGGAAGCTAGTGCCGAAGTAGGTAGAATAGCTAACGCTTACAAAGGAGACGATATTGATTTAACTATTTTACTGACCCACATTGGATTTGAATCCGACTGCGCATTGGCAGAAATGTTAAGACCGGAATGGGGCGTAGATATGATTATTGGCGGACACTCGCACACCGTCCTAAAAAAACCAAAGCTGGTTAACGGAATCCTAATTGCCCAAGCAGGTGTGGGCACGGACCAGGTGGGGCGGTTTGATATTACAGTTGATGACGACACTAACAGTATTGTTGACTATGATTGGGAATTAATACCCATTGATGAAAACCTCGCTGAGCCAGACGAAGATGTTAAAAAGTTTATTGATTCTTTTAAAGAGGACGTGGACCGTAAATACAACACCCTGGTTTGCAAGTTGTCTAAAAAGCTAACCCATCCTAAAAGGGAAGTGGAAACCTCTTTGGGAAACTTAGTTGCGGACGCGTTTGCTGAATCAGCAGAAACAGCTGTTATGTTAGTGGGCAGCGGCTCGATAAGAGTTGAAGAATTAGGTCCTGCAGTTACACTTAAAGATTTATTAACCTGTTTTCCGTATGATGACGTTTTGGCGCGGTATGAGATCAAAGGTGCTGATCTAAAAACCATCTTCAACTTTATTATGCGGCCGGAAAACAGAAACAGCGAAGGCGAATGCTACCAAGTTAATCACAAAGTAAAGGCAGTTTACAACGACAATCAAAAACAGCTAGTAAGTTTGACTGTTGGTGGTAAGGAAGTTAAAGATGATAAGAATTACACCCTAACTCTTCAACGGTACCACTTTAAAAGTTCCGACGAGTACTTAAATATTCCACAGGAAAAGCTGCTTGAATCTGATAACCACAAAGTAGTAGCTACCTCTGCCCAACAGGTTTTGGAAGAGTATTTACGCAACCACCAAAATATTTCTCGCGAGGTTGAAGGAAGATTAGTTTACGAGGATTAGAAAGTCTCCAGCTATCGGATTAACACCACAGCATTGGGCAATTGCCTTCCCGGACCAACTACATAACTACCGTTGATATACAAAGCCGAGCTGCCGCCGCCATCCAGGTTTAAAGCATGTTTTGCTCCAAGTTCACGTATTGCATAGGCTGCTTCTGGCACAGTTGCATTGCTAACAATAGCTAAAAGCAATGCGTCATTACCGGTCACTGCAATTACTCCCCGCGGTCCTCTAACATCTGTTTGGTAAGAAGTTAAATCACCTAAATCCACAACAATGTCTCCGTTGTACATTAGAGTTGGGTAGTTAGATACACCAGCATCTACCGCCTGCCCACTGTAACCGGAAGATGCGCGGTAAAATGTTGCTGAGTGTTCTTTAAATGTAGCCAACCCTGTCTTACCCCAAGTTAAAGCATCCTCATTTAGCCAGGTCCCAGTACTAGTTTTATAAAAGGCGAAATCAGTGGAGTTTACATTCCCAGCACAAGAAGTATAGTCTGGCGGGCAAAAGTACCCGGCGTTAATACCTGCAAATCCCCCGCTGTCTCTAACATGAGATTCTAAGGGTTTAGCAGGACAGTTATTATCACAATCCCCGCTACTGGCAGCAGAAGTTACTACCCGCACATCGGAAAGCGGTTTTTTAACAAGATGAACGCTAAAACTGCCCTTTTCTGTGCTTACAGTAACGTACTCGTATCCTTCCAAACTGCTGGTAGAAGTTGGTTCTGGTTCTGGGGGAGGCAAAGAGGCTAAATAATCTTCGTAATTTTTATCTAAGTCGTTGATTACAATTTGCATTTGGGAACTAAGCTCGGCGTAGTCTTTATCCAGCAACAGCTCGCCTAATCCAGCTATTCTATTTGAATATAAACTAGTGTCTAAACCAACTTCTGCATTTCTGGAAAGTTTGGAATTAATTGAGCTGTAAAGGTTGTAGACTTCCTGCAGTTGCAAGTATTCTTGGTTTTCGTTTTTTTGCGTCAGAGTAGAAATTTGCTGCTCCAGATCAACAATCTGAGATTCTAACTTGATTTTTTCTGAAAGCTGTAAGTGGTCTTCGTACAGAGTTTGCTGGTGAGCTTGTTCTTGCTGCTCCAGCTGCTTGGAAAGCATACCCACAGCTGTATTCAATTTTTCTACACGAACATAAACAACATAAGTGACAGCTGCAACAGCCATTGCCGCTACAACTAGCAACAAAATAAACAGTGTTTTTTTGTTGGGGTGTGGAAACCTCCTCAAAAAATTTCTTCCAGACAGGTTCATATGTACCATATTACAATGCAACAAATAATTACTAAAGCTTGAAAGGGCACCGTTAATTCTCTTACTTGAACTTATCAACAAAAACTAAATACAAAAAATAGAGCAAACGGAGTTGGCGGCGCCAGCGCCACGGTTCTTTAACCAGTCTGTAAAGCCACTCAAACCCGAGGTTGCGTATCCATTCAGGGGGACGCTGGGACCTACCAGCAATATAGTTAAAGGTGCCTCCAACACCCATCATAACTGGAACTCCTAACTCCTGTTTATGGCCGGCAATCCAAAAATCCTGCTTAGGCGCACCGTAAGCAACTAACAAAATATCTGGTTTAAAATTGCGGATCTGCTGAATACTTTTTTCTGTATCCTCAGGAGTTGGATCAGCCGGGCTGGTTTTTATTTGAATATCCGGATATTTTTCCCGCAATTTTTCCGCTGCTTCTTTTGCCTCACCCTGCTCTCCTCCTAAGAAAAAAAACCTCCAACCTTTCTTTTGAGCTAAAGGCGCTAAACGGTAGGTAAGTTCGCTTCCCGGTATTCTGCACTTAAACTTTTTACCCTGCGCAAGTGCACCAATCTGCGCGCCAATACCGTCTGCCAAAGCTAAATCAGCATTCTGCAAAATTGTTTTAAACTTTT
>CAYVIL010000023.1:3271-11473 GCA_964451675.1 uncultured Candidatus Saccharibacteria bacterium | reverse complement strand
GGGATTTGTTGCAGGAAGTGGAGGACCTGCGACACCAAATAAATGAGATTAGTGATGCTCAGGGTAGACCTTCTGCAGAGGCTGTTGACAGGGCTAAGGAGCTAAAAGGTCAGTTGAAGCAGCTTGAGCCACAGCTCCAAGAGATTGAGAAAGAGTTTCAAAAATCTTGGCGCAGCATTCCAAATTTGCCAGCTGATGGTGTTCCTCAGGGAGCGGGTGAGGAGGATAATGTTGAAGTTCGAACTTGGGGAGAAAAGCCGGAGTTCGACTTTAAACCTAAACCATATTGGGAGCTTGGGAAGGATTTGGGGATAATTGATACTGAGCGGGCGGCAAAAGTTTCAGGATCCCGGTTTGGATACTTGTTGAACGATGCAGTTTTATTAGAGTTTGCATTAGTACAGCTTGCTTTTGCTACGCTCCTTTTGGAAGGATTTGTCCCTGTAGTTCCTCCAGTAATGATTAGTGAAGAGGCAATGCGGGGGATGGGTTATCTGGAGCACGGTGGTGAGGAGGAGACATACCACTTTAAAAAAGATAACTTATATTTGATTGGAACATCTGAACAAGCTATCGGGCCAATGCACATGGACGAGGTATTGGATTTGGATAGTTTGCCCTTGCGTTATGTTGGTTTTTCAACCTGTTTTAGGAGGGAGGCTGGTAGTTATGGTAAAGATACCAAAGGTATATTTAGAGTCCACCAGTTTGACAAATTGGAAATGTTTAGCTTTACAGCGCCGGAGGATAGCGATAGTGAGCATGAATATTTGTTATCAATGCAAGAAAGTTTGCTGCAAGCTCTTGGTATTCCCTACCAAGTTACAAAGATGTGTACAGGTGATTTAGGTGACCCCCCCGCACGTAAGTACGATATTAACTGTTGGTTTCCTTCAGAGCAGAGGTACAGGGAAACGCATTCTACTAGTATGTGCACAGATTACCAGGCTAGAAGATTAAATATTAAGTACCGAACAGCGGAAGGCAATTCTGATTTTGTACATACTTTGAATGGCACAGCTTTTGCAATTGGCAGAACTATTTTGGCTGTTCTAGAAAATTATCAGCAGAAAGATGGAAGTGTTGTTGTTCCAGATGTTTTGCAGGAGTATGTGGGTAAAGATACTATTGGGATTTCGTCTTAGCCAGTTTATATGTTTTCTGACTTTCTTCAAAATGTAGTTGTTCCCAGGACTATATACACTGTAGATTCTCCAATTTCAGGGCGCATCTCTGTACTTAAAAGGGGTTCAAATATTCGTCTTGTTTCTGGCGGCCTAACGCAGTCTGTTTATGTATTAAACAATAATTGGAACAGGTTTCCCAGAAGCTATTGGGTAAAAGCTGCGGAGTTAATTAAGGATTTATTGTCAGTTCCTTCCCAGGGTTTAATCCTTGGGTTAGGTGGGGGTACTTTTGCTCATGTTATTACGCATACTTTGGGAGAATTTCCGTTGATTGGCGTAGAATATGATCCAGAAATAATTAAAATTGGTAAGCAGTATTTTAATTTGGATACTCTAAAACATTTACAGATTGTTGAGAAGGACGCCTTTTCTTATATCGACGAGTGTTCGGATAGTACTGTAAAATTCAGTTTTGTTTTTTGTGATTTGTTCACCGGTCGGTCTGTTGTTTCTGGGATAGAGGAGGAACAGTTTTTGGTAGAGATTCGCAGTTTATTAGAAAATGAAGGAGTAGCATTGTTTAATTGGTCGCATAGTTATTCTAGCGCGACAGACCGCGTGAGGAGAAAGCAAATGCTTGCGCGGATGGAAAAAATATTTTCCAACGTAGAAACGCAGGTAGTACACAGTGGTAATTGTATGTTAATTTGGGGAAGAAGATAACTGTTATCGGTAATACGTAATTGGCTATTCGGGAAATCTAGAATCCGCATAACGGTTACCGCGATACTGTTCTCATTACCGATTAATAATTACTGGTTTATAATTACTACTTCCTAATAAACGAATTAACGAATAAACGTATTTAACGAAGTATGCTAAACGAATTTATTATTAACAATACAATTTATGCTAATTTAATTATCTTCGGTGCTAAATATTTTCCTCTTGTTCTGGTGGCACTTTTGCTAACTCTTTGGTTTAAGGGTAAGCACATTTTAGCCTTTAAAGCTTGTGTAGCTTTGGCTATTGGGATAGCGCTATCTGAGGTCCTAAAAAGTATTTTTTACACACCGCGCCCTTTTATTGGTGATTCTGTAACCGCGTTGTTTACTATGCACGCAGATGGGGCGTTTCCTTCCTCTCACACTACTGGGTTGGTGGCGATGGCTACAGCAGTGTTTTCCGAGTTTAAAGCTTTAGGGTCAATACTTTTTGCTGGTTCCCTGCTGGTTGGTATTTGTAGGGTGCTTGCTAATGTACACTATCCTCGCGATATTTTAGGCGGTGTGATCTTGGGTGTAGCAGTTGGGGTAGGTGTTATCCTCGCCCGCGATTATTTTTCTTCTAAAGAGTAAGTGGTCTGTGAAGTGTATGGTGACCCCACGGGGAGTCGCCACGTAAAAACCCTTCGGGTTAACGTGGTCTTCGCTTCGTCCCGCTTTGCGGTACTCCGCTCGAAACCCCTTCTGGTTTGCATATTTAGAGGGTATTGATAGTATGAAGGTATTGGTGACCCCACGGGGAGTCGAACCCCGGTTTCCGGGATGAGAACCCGACGTCCTAGGCCTCTAGACGATGGGGCCACGCAATATTTATTTTATCTAACTTACAGCGCAAGTACAACTCTGCTTAACATTTCCTATCCCTCCTAAGTTTCTTAAGTATTTTAAATCTCCTACACGCAAACGTGCAGCGTTTTGCAATAGCCCCCGGAAAATCTACACAGTAAATTCTCCTAAGAACAAACGCGTAGAGTTTGACCTATAAACTTGATATTTATGCCCGAATATGATACTATAGGGATAGTAAAGAAGGCGCAAGTTTTGTTGTTCTTGCGGCAGTAATCGCCTTTCCAAGGCCTTCCTAAAACTGCTTTAGTATTTATGGCTGTTCAACGCTATAAGTGTTGGGGTAGATTTGGGAAGGAGACGCAATTGTAATCCACCGCCACTCACTGGTGGGGGATGATAAAGGTAGTGCCAAAATCCCGTAAGGAGGAAACATGGCACAGAAGAAGGGGCAGAAGCAGCCCCAGGCCTCTGAAAGGAAGACCTATCACATCTCCCAGTACGGGGATGTCTGTTCTTCCTCGAAAGAGGCTCGCGCAATGAGCGACTGCAGGAAGTAACTCAACGCGCGGTTAGGCGCCAACCCTTTCTCTTACGTTTCGCCATCCGCCGGTGAAACGAGTAAGAGAAAGCCTGCAAGGGACGGCTCCGGGAGGGGTCGGGGATCCTTTAAGCGGCTAAAGAAAGCTTAAAGGAATTTACGCCGGTTTAGCGCGCGGCCCAGCACCCAATCGATCGGGGCTGCTACAGCTGATCCGGAAATAAATTCGTAGTGCCTCATGAAAGGAGGTCTTCTATGAGGCTGTCTAGTTGCACCCCTGCACTTGCAGATACCTTCTTAATACAAGAAAGGTCAGGGGGGATGCCTACACCGAGAATTAAAAAGAAAGGCATCAGAAAGTCTGCAAGCGGCCAAGCAAGCTAACTTATCTAAGCTTGCGAATCCCAGGTCGAAAGCTCCAGCCGGTTAAGAACAACTGCGTCGGCGGCCGGTAGCGGAGCAGAAATGTGGGTCCAGAAAATGAGGCGGGGTAGAGTTGATCTGGATTACAAACAAAAACTCTACCAGTAGTGTAAAGGGATGCGCTGCGAGAAGTATTCTACATCCCTGAGGGAGGTTTGCTGTGATGAAAATCCGGGGCCGGTTGAGTTTAGAGCATTTGTGATTCACGCTCTTACTCACCCGGTCTTTTTTTACTGGTTACTTAGTGATCCGCCCTAGTGCGGATGTCTTTATATTCTCTGATCCCAATGCTCCCGACACTTCGGTCGGAGAGCGGGGGTTATGTGTCTGTGCGGTTCAAACAATTAGTATTTGCTAAAAAACAAGTACGCATTATTAGTAAGTTACCTTACGGTGTGTAGAACCCCGTAAAGAAACGGCTTTTGGCATTGTGCCAAAAACCGCTAGTTTTGTTACTCCACCAAGTCCGAATAGAGTATTAGTTCTATTCTTGCTTCTTCCAAAATCTGTACCGCAAATTTATCAGGGTAGTTACCTTTGTAGATAATTCTCTTTATGCCAATTGGGCTGGTGGCTATTAACCTTGCGCAAAAAGAACAGGGCTGTGCTGTTACGTATAAGGTGGCTCCGCCTGGTTCATCCGGTTTCCTTGCCCACAGCAACGCATTGGTTTCGGCATGAACAGCACGGCAGATTTCTTGCCTTTCGCCTGATGGAATATTAAGCTCTTCCCTTAAGCATCCTAAATCTTCGCAGTGCGGCTGTCCCGGTGGTGCTCCATTGTAGCTTACACTAAGGACACGGTTATTTTTATCGACCAACACTGCTCCAACCTTTCTTCTTAAGCAGGTAGATCGTTCGGAAAGAACAAAAGCTATGTCCATAAATGTTTTGTGCCAGGTTGGCCTTAACATTTTTCTCTCCTTTTGTTGCCAATACTACTCTATGTATTTAGATTAGAGTTTTAGATTGATTCCGTGTTTCTATCTTAACCTCGACTCCAGAGTTCTAATTTCTCCGCGGAATTTTGCGTTTTCATCCATTAAATTTTTTATTTTTCCCACACCATACATTATAGTGGTGTGATCCCGCCCGCCTAAAACATCACCGATTTCCATAAATGGCAAATCAGCTTTACTGCGTAGTAGATACATTGCTACTTGTCTGGCTAAAGCCAGGTTTTTTGGTCTCCGCGGCCCTTTAATATCTTTTAGATTGACAGAATAGTATGAGCAAACTTCGCGAATAATATCACCAGCAGTTAATTTTTCTTCTTTTTCCTGTTTAATTCCCCCCAGCGCTTTTTTTGCAAGATCTACAGTAATTGCCTTCTGCTGGCTGCGGGCAATAGCAGCTACCCGCATAAAAGCGCCTTCCAACTCACGGATATTTGATGGTATAGATTCTGCAATTAGATCAATTACTTCGTTAGGAACCTCCAAACCTTCGCGGTCTCTTTTTGAGCGGAGAATTGCAACTCGCACATCTAAATTTGGAGCTTGCATGTCGGTGATCATACCACCAGAGAATCGAGAGGAGAGACGTTCCTCTAAACGGGCAATTTCCTGCGGTGGTCTATCTGAAGTTAATACAATTTGTTTTTGGTCTAAGTACAAAGCATTAAATGTGTGAAAAAACTCCTCCTGTGTGCTTTCTTTACCCGCAATAAATTGAGCATCATCAATTAGCCAAACATCGCTTTTCCTGAATTTTTCTCTAAATTTGCCACTTTCCGCACGGTCTCCGCGGCGGATAGCATCTAGCAATTCATTAGTAAACGATTCACCGGTGCAGTACACAATACGCAAATCAGAATGTTTTTCTTTAATTGCGTTGCCGATAGCTTGAATTAGGTGTGTTTTTCCCAGACCTACCCGAGAATGTAAGAAAAAAGGATTGTATGTCTTACCTGGATTTTCTACTACTGCTCTAGCTACTGCGTGGGCAAGATTGTTGTTGGGACCAACCACAAAAGTTTCAAATGTGTATTGAGGAAATAATCCAGTGCTGCTGTTTCTTTTTTGTTTAGGTTTAAATAAAGGGCCGTAATTATTAACTGTTTCCTGGTCTTTATTTTTTGGTTTAGATGTAACTGATGTTTTTAGAACAAGTTCGTTTTTTTGGTGGGTAACTGAATCTAATGCTTTTTTAATTTGGCCGTAATAGCGCTCTTCCAGTCTCTTTTTTGCATATGTGGGACAAGATACTTCTGCTACCCCATCTTCTATTTTTACAAGGGCGGTTTCTTTAAACCATGTTTTGAAAATTGCGGGGGATAGATCTACTTCTAGTTGAGCTAGGACAGCTTTCCAAATTTTTTCTTGGTTCATGTTCAATAATCTTGGACAGAAAATTTCTGGGCAGAAAATTCAACTTAATTAAATGTATGATTTATTGTGGATAACTGTCAAGGTCTAATCGTTCCTTTATTGTGGATAACTGACGGTATTGATAATTTAATTTTGCAGTATCCCCTTTCGTTACAAGACAGGTGCACTTAGTCATTCCGGGCGGCGACCCGGAATCAGTGCGGGAATGACTCTCCTTTGATTCTGACTTTCGTCAGAATGACGAGAGTTTTATGTGCTACTATTAAATATGAAAGGCGGTGATTTTTTTTATGTTAGCAAAAAGTCCGATTGATCTTTCCGAGGTGCCTGCTGGCGATGTTGATCGTGAAATTTTGCGTTTGGGAATTATTGCGGAGTTAGATGCAATAAACCTTTACGAACAGTTAGCTGCAAAAGCAAAAGATGAAAATATTAAAAAAGTGTTGTTAGATGTTGCTCGCGAAGAAAAAGAACATGTTGGTGAATTTCAAACGCTTCTTTTGGACCTTGATCCAGAGCAGGTTGAATTAATGGAAGAAGGCGCGGAAGAGGTTAGGGAGATGATTTCTTAATTTAAGTTAGGGCATATATAGTGGTGCTGTTCTTACTAGATACCTGTAGCCTTCTTTTTCCACAACGTAAGGAAAGTTGGTTTGCGGAGGTTGCTGTTTTTCTGTAGCTCCACAGCAAGGTTCTTTTTCGAAAGTAGTTCCATCTTCGTTTGCAAACTGTACACCGAATATAAATTTTGTGGGAGATAACTGTTCTTGGCTTGTAATCTCTTTTATTTTTAAACACTTTAGGCCGTCGACTTCGCAACCTTGTTTTAATAACTCGGCGTGGTTATTGTTTGGATTCCACGTTCTTAGTATTTCGTATCCGCTTCCGTGGTATTTGGTTGCTTCTGCGTATTCTTTGGTAGTGCTTAGCAAGTCAAAATAAGTAATAAGCACTGCCTTTGCTGCTTTAATATTCCCTGGACCGGTTAAATCTAAAAACTGTAAGGATTCTAAGACTCTTCCTGTTACCTCTTGCGGATCTTGTTTGTCTGGTCGAAGGTAATAAGTTATTATGAAAAAGCTGTTTTCTTTGTTTGGATTAGGCAAGATGATTAATACTTCTTTAGTGCTTGCTCCAATATCGTAAACATATTTCTTCCCTGATCTTCCTGCAAGTTCATAGTCGATTGCTTCCTGCCCGTTATTAGGTTGGTGTATCTCTACAACTTCCCGAAAAGTTAATTCTCTCTGTAAATCTTGGTTGTAGTAAACCCCGGCTGTAATTTCCAAGTTTTCACTAGTTTTACCAAATTGCACAACAGTCTTAGTTGCTTGCTGAATAACGTTTGGTTCCCAACTTGTGGGTATTTCTATTACGAATCCTACCTCTTCGTTGATATATTTTTTCCATGAATCTACAGAGTGAGCGCTTGTCCCTTTGTCAGCTGTTTTTTTGATGTCGAATTCGTTCGAATAGGCTACTTCCTCCGTATCTTTGTCTTTTTGGGTGTAAACGAATTTAAATTTGTAGGTTCCCGGACCTAGTGCCGTCTGTGGTGGTGTTTGCCAGGTGTTTAAATCTAGAGAGTAGGTCCTCTCATCACCGGTTACGAGTTCTGCTACGTATACAGCCATACATTTGTTAATAGTCAGGGGGCTAAATCCGTAGCTGTTATTTTCTTTTTTTCCGATGGTAAAGGCTGTTTCTTGGCAGTTGGTATTCCAATCAATGTATTGAATGGTGTTATTTGAATTGTTGGCTAAAGTTATATTGATGATATCTTTTTGCTTGTACTCGGTTTGGTCTGTGTCTAGTACTATTTGCGTTGCAGTTTGTGTGGGTTGTTCTTCAATTAGCTTGATTCCCGATGTTTCTACAAGGACAGCTGCTATAAATAGGGACATTCCAATAATGATGTAAAGAAATTCCGGAACTAAGGGGCTAGTTGGTTTTGATTGTGCTTTGTTTGTTTGGCTACTCATCGTGATTCTTGAAATTAGTGACATTGTTCCATGTAGTACTAAAACTGTTGATAGAGATAATGTAAAAATCAAAGAGGTAATTAGAAGGTGGGTGAAGTCAGGCTTGAAAATATATATACCCAAATTTGCAGCTGCCCAAACCGCAAATAAGGCTATTACCCAGATCCTAATTTTTTTTGTTACTTTTCTGTAGTTTTCCATTGCTGTTTTAATAATGCCCCAACTAAG
>CAYVIL010000023.1:0-3171 GCA_964451675.1 uncultured Candidatus Saccharibacteria bacterium | reverse complement strand
TTTTCATATTTTCCTTTAATCTATCTTACCACGTTAGTTTCCGGAGCAGGCCTCATTTCGGTTATGCCATACCGCTAAAAATCTATTTACAATCTTTAGGGCAATTACATTTTGATTCCCAATCTTCACAGCACTCTACTGCCATATGCTTTCTTTCTGCAAAACCCTCTGGACTAACTGCTGTTGATGGTGGCCTCTGGCCCCGATATTGTAGTCAGCCCGTGGTTTAATGTGGCACTGCTGGAAAAACTGACAACTCCGATCTGATCGCCCTCTCTCATCAGATCAACAAATTGCTTGGCCGCCAACTTAACGTCAGCTATGGGTTGGTAGTGACCAATATCGGCATCCCATCCATCATCGTCCATAGAGCTTGAATGATCGATCACCTGCACGATATTCACACCTGTAGCCTGAGCAGAGGATGCTTCTGCAACAGAGGTACTATGAATTGGAGTTACCGTGGGGGGATACAGGGAGCGGCGTTGGATCCTCAGACGGGGGCCGGGTCGACCCTGAGGTTACATACAATCACCGTACTACCTGCCTGACAGGACCGATAACGGCTGTGTTGCAGTGATCAACCACACAAGCTTGAAAAGCTCTTCGTAGAACCAGAATCCCCCAGCCACTAAGATACCAAGATAGAACAGAAGATAGAGCACACCCAAGAAACGGGCAGACCATCCCCTAAAAATAATTCCTAACCACCCGAGGGTTATAAATCCGTTCTTGATTACTTGGATTGAGCCATATACTCCAAGAATTCCGCCAAAGAGAATCTGCCACGGCACAAGCATATCCAACCCGAGAATAATAGTGGCGAAGACGCTTAAGAGAAGAAAAGCGCTCAGAACCAGAGCACCCCTACCCGGGAAATTACCCCGTGCATTCGGGTCTGTGATAGCACTTATCTGTCGAAACTCCTCCCACATCTTGGCTCTCTTGAGAGCCCTCTTATTTTCCCTAGGATTTTTGCGAGATTCATCGTCAAGTCTCATAATATGCTTGCGTCTTTGAAGTTCCTCTTAATTTATTATCAGAAGGTAAGTATTCACCTTGTCTCACCTTGTCAACGCGGTCAACTCGCAAGGCTGTGAGCGACCTGCACCCAAGCAAAATCACAGCTCCGCCCAAAGCCCGATTACTAATCCGATCAAAATCCATTTTCTTTTAGTCAACATATTTCTTATAACTGACATGGACATCAAAACCACCGTTTGTATGTTATGCAAAATACAACCTCCCTCACCCTACGTCCCGCAAAGACTTCTGTCAAGCGCCTCAAGAGCTTTCTAGTTTCCCTCTGGGGGGGTGGGAAAAGAGGGATAAAAGGGTGTTGGGGTCCACACTACATCCTTCATTTGTACGCATGGCTCCCTCCAATTGATGGGCAATAGCCTGGTGCCGAAGATGTGCTATGAACATCATCAGGAGACGATAAGCTACCCGGACCACCTTTATCGAGCCGAGCGGGGTTGGCGTAGGCCGTCGAAACAGGGCCAGCGCTGTAGTCAACACCGGAAAGGCGATTGCGGTAAGCTTGTGTCCAGGTTGCAGTTTCGTCTATTGTCTCCTTTGTACCTTCGGTTAATCGGGGCAAGGACGGGTAAACTCGAAAGTAGATAGGATTTGGTTGAATAGCTCACTACACCTACCCCTTCCCTCTTCCCCCTTCCACCCCGTTCCTTCGCATAAAAGAAAGAATTGGAAATAGAGATTTCCACTACTCTGTTCACAGGCAGGAAAAATCGGGGATACCTTTTTGAGGTCCTCATCTACACAAAAGCCGCTAAAGAGGTCATGGCGTGAGTTAAAACTGTAAATTCCTGGAGTGAGATCGATTCCATCAACTACTATTTCCTGCCCCTCATATCGGTATTGAGTAGGAATGACTCCAAGATCACCATACTGGTTTATCAATATCCAAAAACTCAATTTCTCAGAACCTGTCTCTTTGCCACAAGACATCGAGAAGTACTTCAAATAAACGTCGTCTATCTGAACATCGATCTCCCATCCTCTTGGATATCTTACTTCAAAACAGAATCCTTCATTCGTGTAGGTACTCCAATCGGAGGTCTCAATCAGTTTTTGTTCGCTTTCGGCAATCTCCGTTTTAGAACTAAAATTATTAAGTTGGATTCCAATTAAAAGTCTAACAACGACCATTAACAAAACCAAAAACCCTACCCCAAGACCAAAATAAAGCGGGAACTTCGGCTTACGCCAAAAAGGTTTTTTGGCAACCTGCTCAGATTCTGATTGAATTTTGTTTTTTTCAATTTCTTTTTTCATATTTTAGATTTATTTCTTACTCCAGATCCAGTCTTTTTACTTTGGACTCGAAAAAATTGATTATATTTTGCCTATTTACTGGCGCTTTCAAAAACCGGACCTCCTGTTCTAGGACGTCCTCCAAATACACCAATTGCTCCAAGAATAGCCGGGGATCAAAGTCTTTTCCATGCTTTCTATTAGCTAATCTAATAATATCCTCCAAACCAGCAACCGAATCCTTTACCACATAATACAAATCAACATAATCTTTAAATGTCGCACGCCTGCCCAAAGTATAAGCTTTCATCGCTGCAATTTCTTCGGCCGACAAAATGCGCAAGCCTTCCCATTCTAATAACTCCGCAACAACAGGAAATGGATAGTGAATTAAGGAAATCTCCACATCATCAGCAGAAAAGGTCAGTTGGCTCTCTTCATTTATTAAAATCTGCGTTTGATGCTTGCCAAAAACGTTTTCTACCTTATCCAAAGCTCCAACAGAGTTGTGTTCACCGCTGAAAAAATCAAAATCAGCGGAAACGCGGTGGCCCAACTGCAAAGCAAGACCAGTCCCCCCAGCTAAATAATAATGGGGAAATTTGCCAAGTCTATCTAGCAGATTTTTTGCTTTGGATGTAATCGCTTCGGGATGCATATTTCATCCTTTCTATACCTAATAAAAGGGAAATTAGATTTAGGGCGGGTTTTCTAAACTCCGTAACTGGTATTTCGCTAATTGTACCTTGAAGCCTATCTTCACCGTAATAATTTACCAACCACTGCCAGTGCTCCCACCTCCCGTGGTTTATTGTCCGTACAACAATTGTTCTGATCTGTTCTTCTGGATCCAGCGTGGAATAATCCAATTCCCAAAAAAGAGGTTCAAAAAAG
>CAYVIL010000022.1:0-11581 GCA_964451675.1 uncultured Candidatus Saccharibacteria bacterium | reverse complement strand
GCTGCACCAAGATTGGAAGATCCCAAAACATTTATCCGAGCCTTG
Source organism: uncultured Candidatus Saccharibacteria bacterium (assembly GCA_964451675.1). GTDB lineage: Bacteria > Patescibacteriota > WWE3 > JAUXAW01 > CAYREW01 > CAYREW01. The sequence goes on along the minus strand of CAYVIL010000022.1, from coordinate 11,536 downwards.
GAAATCAAAACAGCAGAAAGAATCTCTGCACCGGCATCACTATCGGTTTCCTCCGGCCGAGCACCTAAATTCTGAGCTATAGTAATATTGCCTTCAGCAACAACAATCCTATTTCTGTAATTATTGTAATTACCTGCATTTATTGTTAAATTGCCGTTCACGTATTCAACAATACCATCATCAGCCGCAACCTCATTCACTACAGTCGCCCAAATAAACGTCCCGTTCTCACCGCGGCTGTCGTATCGATCATCAGACCATCCCGGATCGGAACCTCGTTCACTAATACTGCGCCGCGGAGTAGTATTTAAAAGAGAAGTAGCAACACCACCCTTAGTATCGGTAGTGGAGGTATCTGTTAAAAAGTACGGTTCCACACCAGGGTACATAATACTAGGAACTTGCACAGCTAACTCTTCATTAGTATGAACATCTCCATCAGAAGCTTGGATCCAATCTGGAGGCGTCTGCTTGAAGGCAAAATCATGATCCAAATCCCCCCTAACTGTAATAACATCACAATTGTCCCCATCTAAACCACAAAGCCCGCTCAACTCCAACTTAGTCCACTCATAACTAGGACTTGGACGAGTAGAACAAATCGTGTAGTCCAGAGCAGGATAAGGTGTAGGATAGTAAGGTACATTGTGCAAAGTATAGTGACCGTCAGAACCAGTAGTTGCTGTACAAGCACTGCCGCCGCAATAGGTACTATCCACACCATCAAGAGACACCTCCAGTCCCTCTAACCCCGGATCGTTAGCTACAGAATCGCGGGAACAGTTATAAGTATTCGTATCGTCCCAGGCAACGCCTTGGATTGTCGCTGTAGGCAAACAAGTAAACATATCCAAAGAACCAAGGCCGGACCACCCCGAACGCTGGTTTAGATTGTCACGAGCCCTAACCCGGGCGTACAAAACTCTTTCATTACCTTGGTCAACAGTAATATTATCAACCAACACCGAAGTTCCGGAACGCCACTCATTAAGGTAAACCCGGTCATCCCCTCCACGATTTTCATTTATCTGGTTTGGACCCGCATCCCACACTTGCACATGGTACGGGGAAGTGGAATGCATATTTGCACAACCTACATCACTTACAGCACTCCAAGAAACAGTGGCTTGATTAACAGATCCAGCTACACAGGATATACTTGGCGCACTGGGTGTAGCCGGTGGTGTACTATCAACATTCACATCCCCAAAATCTTCCCAACCATCCACAAAGCCCTGATCATCAACAGTGCGAATATAAGCATTAGCCGACTCATCCCAATTTCCTTTAAAGCGCAAAACCCAGTTAACTGTTAAGGTATTCCCGCTCATACTGCGGCTAGTTGTGGAAAGTAAATCTACATAAGAATTGCCTTGCGTTGTCAGGGAACCGCTAACACCTAAACTTATCCAAGCATTGTTTTCATCATTACGAATATAAAAACTGTCTGTATTTGCATTGTAGCGGCCATAAAAAGCACCAACTGGGGATGAAGTAGCCCGACCGTCAACAGAAGAATTAATAAGAAAACGGGCATCCCTCAAATTGTTAACACCATCAGGATCCATATGCTCAGTTGTAAAGGTAACAGTTCGAGCATCACCAGTACAAATATTAGAAGGCGTCACACTAACATTAGAAGGATACTGGCGGACTTCCCAATCCACGTTACTATACCGTAAACCAGAACAATAATCATGCGCCTTAAACCTAACATGGTTGTACCCAGGTTCCAAACGACTGGTAATATCAGTATAACTAGTCCAAGAAAAGTCAGAAGTTATTACAGATGCACGAGTAAATGTGAACTGATCAATATAGGCATTCAAGTCATTAGCTGCGCCGCCGGGGGAAACATAACCATCCTCACCCAAAGCAAACGAAAAACTATGCCAGCCCGCTCCCTGCCACCCCAAATCAATAGTAGCCCACTCCCAAGAATTATCCCCTTTAGTAGCTGGATAGACCAGGTAAGGGCGGGCAGAATGCATTGGCTTAACACCATCGAATTTAATTAAATAACTAAGCCGATCATCCTTCGGTCCGTCATCATGCCTAAGGTGCATATTCATAACATAATAACCTGACTGAGGTAAATATACGTTGTAATTAACCCACGACTTTTCGCAGTAACTTTGCCCACATGATGCACACGAATCGTGACTAGCACAGCTAGAACCAGCAACTTCTACATCCTCTCCAATATACAGAAAACCTTTATCATCAGTTTGCATCCTAGCCCTAATTCTAAATTGATCTGGTTGATCCACATACACCGCCTTATGTCCCCACAAAATAGACTGCTTCCAACTACTATTACAATCTCCCGGCATCCAATAGGGTGGGTTAGTTTGCCCAGAAACAGTATAATTACCAGACTGTGTATACAAACACATATTATACTCATTCGCAGTGCACCAATTATCTGAAATAGAGGCTGCCGAACCGTAAGAAAGGGTATCTCTACAAAAGAGGTCAGAAATATTACACGACTTGGAGCCCCGCGGGCCCACTGTGCGAGGGCTGCTATTTAAATGCTCGTAGTTGCCGTTATTCAAATCAATAGCATAAGCATAAACATCGTGAGTATTACCGTCACACAAACCAGCATCACAAAACGCCTCCTCAGAGTCAAATGAAAAACCATGATCCCCATCCCCAATGCCAGCGTTCTCCAAATCACTACGATACACATCAGCAACAGTTTCACCTATATACTGACCGGAACAACTGCCACCGGAGGTGCAAGTACCGCTATAAAACCTTACAGTTACATGGTCGTCCGGTTCGTCCTCATCCTGCGCCCAACCCAAAAATACATGACAATATCCTGCATCAAAATAACCGCGGGGTAAGGTATTACTGTCACCATCATCAAGCCAACAGCACCCTCCACACTCTGTATGCCAAAACTGGAACAAAAAACAGTCTTCTCCTTCTACTGGACAGCCGGCTCCCTCCCCACACAGATCCTCAGGTTCTCTTTGATAGTGAAAAAAATATCTAGTGCCTGGATCATAATCACATAAATTTTCGCTCACGGTGGAAGAACAGGCATGCCAAGAAGATGGGTAATAACAACCTGGTTCAGAACAGTCCGCGTATACCGGTACAGCTAAAACCAAAAAAGCCGCGACGAAAAAACAACCAACTACAAATAAACTTAGGTGTCTATATCTATTAGTAGAATACATATACAGGCAGGTAACTAGATTTCCCACTTAAGGAGAAACATTCTCCACAATTATTAAAACAGAACAAGTTAACGAGTTAATGGACTCTTTAAAATTACAAGAAATAGAATCTCCCTTATTCAGGTCATTGTAATTAGCCTCTTTCAATGGGGAATCTTCTCCATCGACATAAATATAAACAGGCGCTTCTTTTTGAACTGACACATTTTCCGTATACCCCCCCGCTTGCAATACTAGTTTACCTGATGAGCGATTAAATTCCGTTACTTTACCTTCTACAGATAGTAAAGTGCCGGTTGAGGTATAGTTGCGCAGCCCCTCTTTATAATGATCCTCTCCAGAAATACGCGGAGCATTAGACGACCTATTAGAAGTTGGTGACGTTCTATTGAAAAGCCGTCCCAAATTTGCCAAAGATTCGGTGTTAACTAAAATCAGGAGAGCTACTGTAATGGAAACGAATAAAATAAGAACAGAAAAGAAGATAGTGAAGTTTTGAAAATTCATTGGGCAAGTCAACTATTATATACCTTAATAATACACAACAAAAAAATTTTTGCAAGAGTAACTGTAAGAATAACTAAAAAAGAATCCCCGTGATATTTGCGCATCATATTGCACCACAGGGAATTGCTCAGTAAGTCACAGATCAAACCAGCGAAAAAACAGCAAAGGGTAAACCTTATCTCTACAAGATGTCTGGTAACTCATCTGTACACAGCCAACTTGCGCACAAGGGCTACCCTCCGCACCCGGATCCGGTAGGCAGGTAGTCCCAAACAGCTTCACCCCATTTCGGCACGGTGTTTCCCACTGTTCAATTGTGCAGCTGCCGACCTTAGACCTCCAAATTGTAGGATCACTCTCGCCCCCAACAAAGCTTACAGCCCGGCTCAAGGTCAAAACAACAAGGAGCAGTAAACCACCAAGAACAACAAACTTACGCTTTCTCATCACAGTGCCTCCTTTTTAAACTAATACGCTGCGTTAACCTGCTTATCTAAGGACAACTCAGCACCTTTGTTGCCTAATAGTCTCCCTCATTTACTGCACCCCATTGATATCAGTAAGTTATATACTTTTAGCATACAAAACAGGGGAAATGCAAATGCGCCCCGTTACCGGGGCGCTGTAAATCCGAATTAACGGATACACGAATCAACGTATCAACGAACAAACTATTTTGTCTTTACTTTAATCGCTTTCGACTTAGATTCTTCTGCCTTTGGTACTGTTACTTTAACAATACCGTTTTCCACTTCCGCTTCGGCCTTGTCTGCTTTAACAGAAGTAGGTAAAGCACAACTATAATAGTACTTGGCCTTGCGTCCGGTACGGTAAACAAACTTCCTCTCTTGCTCTTCCTCCTCTGTCTCCTCATGTTCCGCTTTTATAGTAATCACATCACCCTCAATCTGGACATCCAGCTCATCTGCTGTTATACCTGGCACAGGCGCTTCCACAACCAGATCATTTTCTGTCTCGTATATATTAAGTCCACCGCCGGTTACTGGCTCTGCGCCCTCCTCCAAAAACAACTCAGGCCAAAGCCTACCTGTTGCTAATCTGTAAAATGGATCGTTCCATCTAACTATTGCCATTACTTATTCACCTCCTTTTTAGTGGGTGTCATCTTCCCCGCTCAGCGGGGTAGAACCATTATCAGCACTTTATAAACTACACGCTAAAAATAAAAATTCCGTAAACCAAAAGTTAGAAAAAAGTAAGAAATATTAATTACACAATTTTTACAAAACCTTAATTAAACCTTCAAAATTAACAGGTATCATCAACAAAATGCCGACATACTCTACACAGATAAAAAAACTAATTAACCAAGAAGAACAGAACAAAAGTAAAGATTCAGTCTTCATTTCCATTTACCACCAACTAAATTCCAAAATGAAACCAGATGTAAAAAAAGAACTAAAAGCCCGAACGCAATCTTTACTAAGAGAAAACAAAAACATACATGATAAAACAAAACAAAATATACTTACTGAAATTCACAAACAAATCGATAGCGTTCCTTCCATTAAAAAAGGAGCTGCTATATTTGTTTGTATTAACACTAAAAACCAAAAATATACCCTTACTGTAATTAACCTAGAAAGAAAACCAGTAAACGAATCCTATGTGGGAAGGAAGTACGACCTTGACCAACTCTTGTTTATAAACCAGACAGTACGTGAATCCTTGATCGTCAGTATTAATCTGAAAAAAGCTGCCGTCTTTAAACTAAAAAACAGTTCTTTCAACAAAATAATTGACCAGAAAAACGGTTACGTAAGAGAAGAAGATGAATATGTAGAAGAATTCTCACCATTACCTGGAGAGGGGACTGTGTACGGAACCGGCGCATCCAAAGTGCAAAAAAGTATTTTAAGGATGGGGAGAGAATTTTTAAACAATTTACAAACTAACATAAAGGAAAAACTAGATAATCAAAAACAATTCAAATACATAATTATTTACCACTCAAAAAAACTGCAGGAATTAATTCCCAAATTTGAACATGAACTACAAACGTATTTCACCCGCTCTCGCACAAAAACAATTGCAAAAAACATTCAAAATGAAAAGCAACTAAAAAAAGAGAGTAACAGCGCTCTGGTGAATCTACAACAACAGACTATCGAAGATGTTCTTGCCAGGCTTAAGGACAACATCCATATATTTAAGACGGGCTGGGACGCAGCAGCAAAAGCAGCCCGGGAAAAAAATGTCCAAAGGATTTTTACCGTTCCCACGGCTAAACGCGAAGGATACATATGGAACCGTAACATGCCTTACCTAGAACCCCAAAACAATGCCCAAAAAGTAAACAACATATCACCATGGATAATACACAAAGTAGTTAAATCGGGCGGGGATGTTACAGTAGTTGATGATAAGAAACTACTTAAAGGCGAGCAAGTAGCCGTAGAATTAAGATACTAAAATGAGAATCAAAATAATTGCTGATAATCTAAAATTAACTGCAAGAATGAAATCCACAATATATGAAAAGCTAGGCGATGATCTGGATAGACTCTTGCGCGGCGCAGACGAAGATTTAAAAACCGCCACTGTAAAAGTTGAGGAAAAACCAGACTACGGATATAAAATCAATTTTGATATGTGGCTGCCAGGTAAAGTGCACATATACGGTGATTCAGAAGGCGAAAAATTTCTTAACACCGTGGTTGAGCTGCGCGAAGAAATTGAAACACAACTGAAAGAATACACAGAAGAACCGTACTAACGTGACTTTTTATTACTAACTTGCTATCCTAATATATTAAGAAAAATAAAAGAAAAGGACCCAATGCCAAAGCAACAACCAGTACATAAAATACCAGTTAACAGAAACAGCGATACAACAACACCAGAGAAAGGTAATACTGCCAACTCAATAGACCGCTTATACCGTTCGGAAACTGACCGCATAATTGCCGGAGTTGCCGGTGGGTTAGGGGAGTACTTTAATCTAGACCCTACTCTTTTCCGACTTGGTTTTGTATTAATAACTTTAGCAGGAGGCTCTGGTATTTTACTGTATCTAATTATGTGGCTAATACTGCCTACAGAATCACAAATCAAGCAACCTGGAAATAAAATTATTGAAGAAAATGCTAAAGAGGTACAGCGAAAAACAGAAAAGGTTGGCGAGAAATTTGCAAAATCGGTTCGCAGTGAAGATGCAAAACTTTGGTGGAGCGTTATTTTAATTATTGTCGGTTTTGCTTTTCTTTTCCAAAATTTCGGATTACTTGATCTGATCCGTCTTTCTCGCTTGTGGCCTCTTATTCTTATCATTCTAGGTGTATTTATCCTAATTAAAAATGACAGAGGATAACTTAACCACAACTTAGGTATTGTATCCTGGAATATTTGGAGCACAGGGGAGCTTATGGCCCAACTTTAACTTTCGATGGTTGCCAGACAGTTTTGTTGAACTGGTAACACGGGAACCACAAACAATTACTACACAAGGTAGCATTTCTAAATCGGACTACCTTCAAGCTGGGAAAGTAAATTTGTTTATAGAAATAGGGGCAGGTAGCGCCGCCACAGTGTTAGGAAAAACCACTGTACCAGAGCAGAGAATGGAGCTCGGTGTTGGCAATTTAAAACTAAACAAATCAACTATACAAGGGGGAGGCACTTTTACCACTGATAATTATGCAACAGCCGAAAAAAAGCTGGAGATGGATATTGATGTCGGTATTGGCAGAGTGCAAATAATAACCAAATAGGTATTTATTGACAAATTTAATCTGTAGTGCTAAAGTCCCTTTAACAATGCCAATTAATCAAGGTTTAACTATTAACAACGGAACAGATGTTCGCGTCTTTATCCTTATTAGCAAGAGCCGGAAGCCTGACAGTCAGGCGTAGTTAAGCTTGGCGATCAGCCTTTCGGCTCTAAAAAGACCCCTAAAAAGGGTCTTTTTTTATACGTCCGTTGAAAAACAAGCTCATTAACAGGTTTTAAAGGAGGCCAGACAAATGTGTGTGCCCAAAAAGAAATCATTTTGGCGCAGGTGAGCAACCCAGGAAGACTAAAAAGAAGTACGGTGCCAGAAAAAGCTCAAAAGTAAATCGTACCTGAAGAGTAATTCTAAACAACCGCAGCATTTTGGTCTTCCAAAATAAGTACTAACAGAGAGGAGGGAAACGAAATGTGCTGGACAGCTGTAGAAGAACTTAATGCAATAGCAGAACAGCAGCGAACGAGGAAAGAGTCTGCTGGAAAAAATAACCCGGACCCTGAGAAGAAAAGCAATACCCAAAATCCAAATAATAATATTGAGGAAGGGACAGCAACACCGTGATTGTTAGTGCGGGGTAGGAGAACAGCAATTTGCACAGCAGAGCAAATCCTCCTACCCGTTTTTTTATACAGCTGTTAGCGGAGCGAGGGCGCGAAGCGGACCGAAGCCGCGCTCTACAGATGCATAACTAACCAAAAGCAAAGCTTTTGGTTAACTTGCTTTTAACTTGCTAAAAAGTAATACTTAATACAGATGAGAGATACAAAAATTAAAAGCCTAATCAGAAAAATAAACAAATACAATCCAGATTGCAATGAGGAACTAATAAAAAAGGCATACCAATTTGCCAAAGAAGCGCACAAAGACGAAAAAAGGCAAAGCGGAGAGCCAGTGTTTTACCATTGCTACGACGTAGCATCGTTACTTACCGATTTAAAACTGGATGACAAAGCAATTGCAGCCGGTTTTCTTCACGATGTAATTGAGCATACAGACACTACTAAGAGTGGTATAACTGAAAAATTTGGTAAAACAGTAGCAGAACTAGTGGACGGTGTAAGCGTTATTAAAAGATACAAAACTTCCACTGGCGAACAAAAGCAAATCGACAACTTGCGAAAACTGCTCTTAGCCAGTGCAAAAGACGTACGAGTACTACTTATCCGCTTAGCAGAAAAAGTCCACAGCTTAAAAACTATTGAAGGACTACCAAAAGACCTCCGGAAACAGACAGCAGAAAAAGCACTGGATGTATATGCCCCATCAGCTGAACGGTTGGGAGTCTATTACTTTAAATGGCAGTTGGAAGATTTAGCATTCAAATACCTAAACCATCCCGAACACACTCGGATACAAGAATTCTTTAACCAGACCAGAGAAGAAAGAGAACAGTACATAAATAAAGTAGCAAAAATGGTAAAAGAGGCATTACTCTTAGAAGGAATAGAAGCAACAGTACAAGGAAGACCAAAACACTTCTACAGCATCTATAAAAAAATACTGGTTGATAAAAACACGGAAGAATCAAAAGAGCAATATTTACAGCGCCTGCATGACAAACAGGGGTTCCGAATATTAGTAGAAACGGAAAAAGACTGTTACCGTGCATTGGATGTTATTCACCAGCTTTGGGAACAGTGGGGAAGGTTTAAAGATTATATTGCCAACCCCAAACCAAACGGTTACCGTTCTTTACACACAAGTGTATTTTGCGAAAATGATAAAATTGCTGAATTTCAGATTCGCACACGGAAAATGCACGAATACAATGAATATGGTCCTGCTGCCCACGCTTACTACAAGAGACTAGGCAGGAATAAAGGGAGTCAGCAGAAAGCACCGGCCGAATACTCAGCGTGGCTAAAAGATTTAGTTAAATGGCAGAAAAAAATTGATAATGAAGATGATTTTGAAAAAGCTTTAAAAATCAATGTTTATCCTAACCAGGTGTTTGTAATTTCACCAAAAGGTGATGTATTTGATTTACCACAAGGAGCAACACCTTTAGATTATGCATACAGAATTCATTCTGATATTGGAAACCGGTGTGTTGGAACTAAAGTCGACGGGAAATTAGTAAGTTTGGATTATGAATTAAACAATGGGGAAGTGGTGGAAATTATGACTTGTAAAGGAGATAAAAAACCTTCTGCTGATTGGCTGGATATTGTAAAGTCTAGCGAGGCAAGGGATAAGATTAGAAAAGCGTTAAAGTAGGGGCAACCCTTGTGGTTGCCATGCACAGTAGGGGCAACCCTTGTGACTACCATGCTTTTCAACAGCTACATAAAAAAAGGGCCGCTGAGATGTGTATTTCTACACAAATCAACGACCCTGTGGTCCGAATGACCCTAACTGACTATCGATTCCGCGTAAGCGTCAAGCTGAGCAGCGATTATTGCATCTTCGCTACCGCCTCCTCCGCGCACACGCCGCGCCCGACCGCCTCTGCGAACCGTCTTAGAGGGAGCTCGACGATCACCGTTGCCTCCACGCGCTTGCATCTGCATTGCTTCTTCCATAGCGCGTTCGGCAACTTTCTGGTTCTGCTCCCGCTCCAACTCCCCCCGACTCGGCTCGACCTGCTCCGGCTCCGGCTGTGTTTTGACATCTTCTCCGCCATCGCCGCTGTGCTTATCGAAAAAAGCGCTTACACCCATGGAGGCTTCAATCTGCGCCTCGTAGATGTCAGCCGCTTTCTCCAGCGCTTCGAGCATCAGCTCGACAGCGAGGAGCAGTTCGGCAAGCGTGGGCGAACATTCTGAGCCGTCATCAATCTGCTTCTTGGAAGCAGATTCACGCGCCTCTTCCCGCAGCTTGATTGCTCCGCTGAAAGACTCAGGATCGTAGAAGCTGTTCTGTTCAAACCTCTGCCACGCTTTGAGGCAGTCACCGTACGCCTCCCTTAAAGTGTACTCCAACTTCTCCGACACCCTGCCCAGCGGCGCTCCTTTGCGCTCACCGTCGAGAACCTCCGCGCAGTAGCGTGAGCGGAAAGAAAGGTCCGGCGTGGAGAGCACCAGCCTGCTGCGGTCAAAGACATCCTTAGCATTACGTGCTGTAATGCGGATGTCCTTTTCCACAGCCGCTGTCTGGAGCACTGCGTAACAGCGCTCTACAATCTCCCTCTCCAGCAGCTTCGCTGCTTTGAGGAAGTCGCCTTCCTCAGCATGCTCGACCGCTTCGCTAACAACGTCCTGAACAAAGTCAGGAACGTGGTAGCTCAAAGCGTCGCTTGCTTCGATGAATAGCGCGTGCTGCTTCTCGAAGACAGCGGAAGCCGCCTCGTTAGCAACACTGCGAGCAATCTCCTCTACCTCGTTGTAGCGGCCCTCGTCCAACGCATCCTGGACCGGCTGGATCAGCTTGGCAACATCAATTTCGCCAAGCCACTTCCTGCCGAAGTAGGCAAGAAGGTTGCGCAATTTGCTCAACGTCTGCCGAGGCGCCTGCCCCGCTTCCTGCTTTTTCTGCCAGCAGAATTTGCAGAGCGCTCCGCTTGCCCACGCTCCGCACTCCGCATCCTCGGAATAACCGGGGCAGGGAGTGGCGACGCGGATAAAGGATTTCGGCTCATCAACCTCCTCGTACTCCAATGCGCGCTCAAGATCCTTCGCGCACTGTGAGCAGAGAGGCTGGTCGACGAACTCGCTGTAGCGCCTGCCGCCGACACCAGCAATCTGAAACGATCCCACCAGGGGACCGCGGCTGCTGTTGAAGGCACCGGTCGCAGCCTTCCGCTCCGGATGCTTAAAGCAGAAAACAACCTGCTTTTCCGCATCTTCGGCAGCTTCAGGTTCTTCAGCATGAGTCTCGACCGCTTCCGCAACAACCCCCACCTCCGGCTCTGCAGACTCAACCGCTTCCGCAGCTGCCTGCTTCGCTCTGTAGAGGTACTTCTCACTGCCGCGAACCACGCGGTAGGCAAGCGAGTAGCGACCAGCATCCAGCGCGCTTCTGGCGATTGCCAAGAGATAGCTGTAGATGCGCGCCGCTTTGCTCTCCGCCAAACCTTCTGCGCTTTTCTGGGCCAGACCCAGCCAGCGCAGTACAAACTTCTTCTGCTCCTCCTCATTGGAGGAGATC
>CAYVIL010000021.1:488-11962 GCA_964451675.1 uncultured Candidatus Saccharibacteria bacterium | reverse complement strand
CTGACGAGCCAGTTGCTAAAAGTCTTGTACTAAAGTCTCTTGAGGTACTTGTTGAGAAGAGTATTGTGGATAAAGCAGGGCGGTATTGGTTTTTGATAGGGAGAGAAAGTCTTGTTATACGAAGAAAAAGATGTAAGGCTCATTCTGCAAAGAAGTTTGTAAGAGCTTATAAGGTAGCTGAGTGTATCAAGTTTATTCCTTGGATTAGGATGATTGCTGTTACTGGCGGTTTGGCAATGGAAAATGCCGATAAAGAGGATGATATAGATTTTTTAATAGTTACTTCTCCAAATCGTTTATGGATTTCGCGGATAATTCTGGTTTTTCTTTTGAAGCTGTTTGGTGTTTACAGGGATAGTGCTGGAGCTGTGGCTGATAAAATATGTCCTAATTTGTGGGTAGCTGCTAGCCGTTTACAGTTTCCCTTTAAAAATTTATTTACAGCCCACGAAATAGCACAGGCCAAACCCTTGTTTGTTAGGAAGTCTATTTATTATAAGAAATTTTTAGCGCAGAACCGTTGGATAGCTGGGTATTTACCGAATTACGCTAATGATTACATAGAGACCTGTTGTGGTCCCCCCACTGAGTTTAGAAGAAATTTGCTATCTCCTTTTTTTGATCTTTTGGATAAATTCGTATTCAAGTTGCAATTGAATTACATGGCGTCAAAGATTACTAATGAGTACGTTTCTAAGTCTCTAGCTGCTTTTCACCCCGAAAACCGTGCAAAAACAGTTCTAAAAATGTACTTGACAAGATGTGAAGAGATTATATAATTATACAGCACTAAGAGAAAGGGATTGCCAAAAAAATGGATATAAAGCCACTGTATGATAATGTTCTGATTGAACCAGTTGAAGAAGATCAAACCACAGCCTCTGGTATTGTAATTCCTGATACAGCTAGTAAAGAAAAACCGCAGCAAGGTAAAGTGATTGCTGTGGGTGCTGGAAAGACAGAAAACGGTAAGAAAATTGAACCGTCGGTTAAAAAGGGTGATAAAGTTATCTATAAGAAATGGGGCGGTAACGAAGTGGAGTTAGATGGAAAGGAATATTTAATTGTAAAAAGCGAAGATATTTTGGCGGTTGTTGCGTAGTAGCTCGCAACAGGTGACAAAGCTTACGTGTTGGCAATTAAGTAACTTATTATGGCAAAACAACTAATATATTCAGACGAAGCAAGAAAAAAGCTGAAATCCGGAGTTGATAAAATGGCTCAAGCTGTGACCACAACTTTAGGTCCAAAAGGTCGTAATGTTGGGTTGGAAAAGAGTTGGGGTGCTCCTAGTGTTAGTCATGACGGTGTTACTGTTGCTAAAGAAATAGAGCTTAAAGATCCCTTTGAAAACATGGGTGCCCAGATTGTAAAGGAGGCCGCCCAAACAACTAATGATGTAGCTGGCGACGGTACTACTACAGCTACTTTGCTTGTGAAGTCTATTGTTGATGCTGGTATGAGAAATATTGCGGCTGGATCAAACCCAATGCTTCTACGCAAGGGTATTGCGCTAGCCACTGAAGAGGTGTCCGAGGAACTTAAAAACTTGGCGCAGCCAGTTTCTTCTAAAGAAGAAAAAGCTCAGATTGCGACTATTTCGGCAGCTGATGCGGAAATTGGTCGAACTATTGCAGATGCTTTGGACAAAGTTGGTGATAATGGTGTTGTTACTGTAGAAGAAGGGCGCGGATTAAAAATAGAAGTTGATTATAAAGAAGGTATGCAATTAGATCGTGGTTTTGTTTCCCCTTATTTTGTTACTGATTCAGAGCGTATGGAAGCTGTTATTGAAGACCCCTATATTTTGCTAACTGATAAAAAAATATCTTCCATGCAAGAGCTTCTGCCAATGTTGGAAAATTTTGTTCAGATTTCCAAGAATTTGGTTATTATAGCTGAAGATATTGATGGGGAAGCTCTAGCTACTTTAGTGGTGAACAAGCTTAAAGGGACTTTTAATTGTTTAGCTATAAAAGCTCCTGGTTTTGGTGACCGGCGTAAGGAATTGTTAGCCGACATTGCTACTCTAACAGGGGCAAATGTCATTTCGGAAGATATGGGTAGAACTTTGGAATCTGTTGTGGTAGATGATTTAGGTCGTGCGGAAAGGGTGATTTCTACCAAAGAAGAATCCGTGATTGTTGGCGGTAAGGGGGAGGAAGCTGTTATTAGTAAGCGGGTTGAGCAGCTGAAGCGGCAGATTGAGGAAACTGATTCCGATTTTGACCGGGAGAAAATGCAGGAGCGCCTTGCTAAATTAGCGGGTGGTGTGGCTGTTATTAATGTTGGGGCAGCAACAGAGGTGGAGCTAAAAGAGAAGAAAGCTCGCGTGGAAGATGCTGTTAATGCTACTCGGGCTGCTATTGAAGCTGGAATTGTTCCTGGTGGTGGGGTCGCTTTTTTAAGAGCTAGGGAGCTATTGAAAAAGCTCCGTGAGGAGAAGGAAGGTACTTTAGAAGCGGATATATTGGTAGGGGTTGATATATTGTATTCAGCTTTGGAACGTCCGCTTCGTAAGCTAGTCGAGAATGCGGGTGCAGATTCAGGTTGGGTAGTTAAAGAACTTATATCTCAAGATCAAAATATGGGTTTTGACGTGTCTAAAATGGAATTTGTTGATATGGTTGAGTCTGGTATTATTGATCCCGCCAAAGTAACTATTTCTGCTTTACAGAATGCTGCTTCTGCTGCAGAGATGCTTTTGACAACAGAATGTTTAATTGCTGATCTTGCTGATGAGGAGGAAAATAAGTCTCCTCAGATGCCCGGCGGCGGTGGTATGCCTGACATGTCTGCTGGTTTCTAAGTTTTCTAAAACATCTTGTTATTAGTTCGGTACTGTCTGTTGAAGTAACTTTGTTTGTCCTCTTTGCGCTCTCGTGCTAAACTCAATTTAATACATGAAAAAGAAGTTTATTGTTTTAAATTTAGTACTTTTTGTACTTGTTGTTTTTCTCGCAATCCGCATTGTTGGGCTTTGGAAAGGGTCAACTGGAGCAGGATTGGTTGTTACCTCCCCAGGGCAGACTAATAAAGTATTGATAAACGGCAAGCACGTTGGGGAAACCCCATTTTCTTCGAAAAGCTTAACCGCCAAAGAAGTCACTTTAAGTGTTGGTTCTTATTCCACTCAGATTAATATATCTTCCGGTACAGAAACAGTTGTTAGGCGTGTGCTTGGTCCCTCAGCTGCTTTTTCGTTTGGTGTAAATGTTTGGTTAGAACAAACATCTTCCCCGCCTTCTATTTCAGTTCTATCCGAACCAGAAGGCGGGGAAGTTTTGGTAGATGGTGTTTCTGTAGGGGTTACTCCTGTTCTTGTTTCTGATATTAATGCTGGTACTCATACTGTGCAGGTTCAAAAACAAGGGTACCGGCCCTCTATTGTTGATCTCAATATTACCCATGGCTACCGTACTTTTTTGTATGCGGATTTAATGCTTTTTCCTCTGAATGTTGATTTGGCTAATGACTCTCCAAAGAAAGTCTTGCTTATTAATGATGTGTCTTCTGAATTTTTTAAAGTTTATGATTTATCGTCTACAAATCCCTTGCTTTATTCCGATACAGCGTCTTGGGCGGAGGGAGTTGTGTTTTTTATTGAGCTTTTTGATCTAGAGTTGCCCGCATTTGATTATTTTGTTGATTACCGTGGTGTTTTGTATAACCAACGGGGTAATGAGCTTGCGTTTGAGAACGTTTCTGAGACAGATGCAGCCGGTGTTTCTGTTGGTTATCTAGGGCAGGATAAGCTTGAAGAACTTCCGGAAGAAGTTAGAAAGACAGTGATGTCTTTGAAGCAGGGCCTTTATCCTCTACATAAAAAAGCAGTGGTGCTTAATACAGGTACCGGTTGGTTGCGAGTCCGGGATGAGCCGTCGTTGAGTTCTGCAGAAATCACTCGGGTAAATGTCGGTTCAACGTTTACCTATGTAGATGAAAGTGGAGATTGGGTACAGATACAGTTAGAGGATGAAACCTTGGGTTGGGTGTACAAGGATTACATAGAAATTGTCGAGGAGTAGAATTGCAATGAAGCATAGAATGCTTGCTGCTTACCAAGAGAAACCGCGGCGGGTGCGCTTTGAATCCCAGGAAGCTGGTGAGGATATAGTTTTGCTTTTAAGACAACACTGGGTAACTAATTTGGGATGGTTATCTCTGCTGTTTGTGATGTTTGTGGCTCCGTTGGTTTTCATTTTTGGTCTTCCTATCTGGCAGAGCTTGAGTGAACAAGTAATATTGATGTTGTTAAGTGTTTGGTACTTACTTGTACTTGCTTTTGGTTTGGAATCTTTTTTGCATTGGTATTTTAATGTTTATATTATTACCGATCGCCGTATTGTTGATGTTGATTTTCACGGTTTGCTGCATAAAGAAATATCGGAGACCTCGCTAGACCAGGTGCAAGATGTAACTTATCGGGTTTTTGGTTTGGCAGCAACAGTATTTGATTATGGGGATGTGCTAATTCAAACAGCAGCTGCGCAAGCGCGCTTTGATTTTTTGAATGTGGCACGACCAGGTACAGTACACGATAAGCTAACTGATCTAGTGCAAAATAGATAGATAAATGTTTGATAATTGGCAAACAGTTTCACCAGAAATAGAAGTGCTCCATTTTCTTAGCACAGTGACTTTAAAACCGATATTCCTCATTTTTTTGCTAGGCTATGTTTTGTTTAGTTTATTAGTGGTCCGTCAAGTGCGATTATTAACTCGGACTTTAGGGACTGCTCTTTCCTCT
Organism: uncultured Candidatus Saccharibacteria bacterium; assembly: GCA_964451675.1. Classification (GTDB taxonomy): domain Bacteria; phylum Patescibacteriota; class WWE3; order JAUXAW01; family CAYREW01; genus CAYREW01. Next base: position 7,212 of record CAYVIL010000021.1, on the reverse strand, counting down.
GTTCTAAAAACAACTGCTATTATTAATACCATATTATCCCTTTTTATTTTAGTGCTTGTTTTGTTGTCTTTTTAACTTATGGATAAGCATTTAACGGTAAATATTAAGCGTCTTTTAGGCAGTCCTCTTACTTCTGAAGGGAAGTGGGGGGATGCCTTTGTTTACCAGCCGCCTTCGTCTGAAGACGCTGCACGGCGGGGTTCTCTGTACGTTGTTGTTCAACTTTCTTCTGATACCCCTTCTTTGCATTTGGCTAAGTTAGGTGAGCACCTTTGGGAAACATTGCGCGGTGTTTATTATCAGAAGGTTGAGGGATCTCCTTTGGATGCGCTGGAAGAATCAGGTTCAGTTGCTCAGGAATTCTTGATAAAGCGGATTTCGGAGTTGCCAGGTAAGACTTCTTTAGAATTCGATTTAGCCGCTGTTTCTTTATGGGGGCAAGTTCTGTACTTGGCTCAGTTAGGATCTGTTCAAGTGTATCTGCGCCGAGATGGTAAAGCGCGTTTGATTGCTGAAGGTGGGGAAGATAATGAAATTACTGCTTCCTCAGGCATTTTAAAGAACAATGATGAGGTATTTATTGTTACTAAGGGTGTGGAGCTAAGTGCAGAAGGTGAATTGCTAACTACTGAAGATGAGAATGCCGGCGATCCTCATCTGGGGGAAGCTGCTTTAAAGTTGACTGTAGATATTGAAACTGTTCCGGATGAGGAGGAGGTCGTTGCGTTTGCAGATACTGCAGAGGGTGAGAGCGCTACAGGGTTTATAACTAGGGTAAGGGTGCAGTTTAGACGTTTGTTGACAAATCTTGTTGGTCGGGGAAAAGATATTTATGTGGAAAAACCGCCCGAGCTAAGTTTAAGACCTAGTTCTTCGCGTTCGACACAAGTAATTATTGGTGTGCTGATCGTTGCTTTGGTGGTTTCTACCCTTTTTACTATTCGGCAAAGGCGCCGTGTTATCAGAACAGAGGCTGTTGACGAAGCTTTGCAGTTGGCAGAAAAGAATTTACAAAGTGCTGAAAGCCTTTTGGATCTTAATAATTTGAAAGCGAGAGAGCTGTTAAGAGAGTCGGAACAGCGTTTAGAAATAGTCTCTGCTTATAATATTAAAACCGAGGAAATAAACAATGCTGATGTTCGGATACAGACTTTATTTGATAGAGTAGCGAATATAAGTCGTCTGGAACCGCAACTAATTTATGATTTTTCTGTTCAGGGCGAGGGTGTAGATTTGGTTGATGTAGCGTATTCTCCATCTGCTAGTACCGCTTTTGTTGCTGATGCAGGTAGAAGGTATATTTATGAGTTAAATATTGACTCAGAACCTGCAATTGAAAATATGGTAGCAAATATTGATAATCCTAGGTTGCTCGTTTACGACGATAACACGGTTTATATGCTTACTGATGTGGGGTTTCATTCCATAAATGTTGAAGATTCGTCACTTAGCTCGGCCATTTTAGAATTACCTGATGGAAGCAATTGGTCAGCGGTAGATCTTTATTTAGCAAATATCTACCTCCTAAGTACAACGGATTCCCAGATCTATAAGTTCTCACCCAAGGGTTCTGCTTATTCAGAATCTATGCCTTGGTTGGAGGAGGATGCAGACTTAAACTATGCCATCTCCATGGCTATTGATGGGAATATTTTTGTTTTATCAAGTACGGGAACTGTTTATAAGTTCGCAGGTGGCAGGAAAACGGAGCTTGCTGTTACCAATTTGGATAAACCTTTTGAACAACCTTCTGACATTGCTACTACTGTGGAATCCCGCTATTTATATGTATTGGATTCTGGTAACAGTCGGGCTGTTGTTTTGGACAAAGAAGGTAGGTACCAGGAGCAATACTTGTGGGAGAGTAACTTAGGTACTTGTAAAGATTTGCTTTTGGATGAATTAGATAAAACAGTGTACTTGCGTTGTGATAATTCTTTTTATTCCTTTAATTTGAATAGGGAGTAACTGTATAACCTCTTAAATTTATACCTTCCACTTTTATTATTTTCTTGTTATAATTTTTCCCACGACCCTTCAAAGGTTGTATTAATTAAGGAGATTGACTTTAGAGAAAGGAGTGCCTATGCAATTTCAGGTTGCACGACCCCTCGGTCGTATAATTGGAGAAAGACACGGAAAAAGGAGAAACATTGATGTGCAGAGCGCTCGTCGTAGCACCGTATAGCTGTTGTCCTTCGGGGTATCAATTAGCTTTGGAGTCTTGTGCTGTTCAGGTTACTATTACAGCTCCGGAGGGGCGTGAAATGCATATACGCGGTAAGCCTAAGGGTACGTTTGATAGTGAGGTGTGGGTTGATGGAGATGTGATTCGCATTTTCTCCCCACCCCCGGACGTACAAGATCCTTTAACCGAGGCCAATCCAGTGGCGATTCTAGCTCGTAATGGTTTAAGTTTGGACGAGCTAGGGATTAGTGTAGCAACTGCGCGTTAGTAGCTAACTGTTCTAGTTTTGCTCGAAGTGTTGTGTTATGAGGGGGAACCCAACACTTCGAGCCCTTTATTTACTACTACTAGGTTTTATTTAGTCACCTTTACCACACTGTCATTCACCTCTTATATGCTACACTTTTAGTATGCGAGAAAAAACAATAGCAGTAAACAGAAAGGCGAAATATAATTACAAAATAGAGGATAAGTACGAGGCTGGTATAAAGCTAACCGGTGCGGAGGCGCAATCGGCACGCTGTGCTGGGATGAATTTATCTGGAAGTTATGTTAATATTATAGGGGGAGAGCCGTATTTAATAGGCGCTCGTATTTCGCCATATGCCTATTCTAGGAATGTTGGTTATGACCCTACGCGGACGAGAAAACTGTTGCTAAGGAAACACCAAATAAACCGGTTGCAAGGTTTGGCGGATCAGAAAGGTCGTACAATTGTCCCTCTCAGAGCGTTTTTGCGTCGCGGTTTGGTAAAAGTAGAGATAGGGGTAGGTAAGGGGCGTAAAAAATGGGATAAGAGGGAAGTAAAAAGGAAGAGGGATATTGAGCGCCGCATTGACCGTGCTGTGAAGGACCAAGAACGTTAACAAGTTTTATTTCAGTGGTTTAGTAAGCAAAGAGCTTTCGGATTCCGGTGTAAGTTATATGGGGATGAAAAGATTTCGCTTGGAAGCGATTTTTTGGAATGCAAGCTGCGGATGACCAGACCCGCATAATAAAATTTGGTCAACGGCAAATAGCTGCCAACAGTAAAAAAGCTACCCCTGCTTACGCATACGCGTAAAGTAGGTGGGTTCTAAACTTTTTCTTGGTGAAGTTTATTACCCAACATGAAGCCAAGATTGGGTTAAAAAGCGCTTATCTTTCTTTTTAACCGACATTTATAAATAGATACCATATTGATTATTGTGGGCTTGCTGGCAGATCAGTATGTGAAGACAGCTAGCTATGCTTGTACACATGCCGGGAAAGACCTTTCAACAAGGCGGTGCGATTCCGCCCATCTCCACCACCGTGGTATTATAGCGCCTTATTACAGCGCTACCACCGGGGCAGACCCCGCACCTAACATTTTAGATAAGCTGAAGGGATGCCCTGTTGGAGCTGCGAAGGAGCTTGATAACAGGACTAATTCCTAACATACTGCTCTCTATTGAAAAAAGGCTCCCAACGTTCCAAACTGTGGTGTGTTTCATTATGTGTAGCTTTTGCAAAGTATGCAGGATTACCATTCAGCAAAAAAACGTTGTGAGGAGCATAAGCAGGATAAAGTGATTTTGATCAGGAATAGACGACCTCTCAGATTAATTTATTACCAAGCATAGGTTATGGAGGGAAGCATAAGAGACTATCAGATACCTGGACCCCAATACTACAAGATATGGACACCCGTAAGCTTGCAACCAAGGGAAACAAACCTCTTGTGGATAACTTGTGGAAACAAATTTCTACCTTTATTTTGGATGTTTTTTGGCCTGTTCGGTGTTCTCACTGTTCCAAGATTGGGCACTGGCTTTGCTATACTTGTTTTTCAACTTTAGAAACGAATAAACAGATTTGTTTTCGATGTCAAGAGTCTGCTATTGGCGGTTTCACTCACAAGCGTTGCCTAAAGCCTAGGGGTTTAGATAGATTATGGTCACCGTATTTATACAAGGGAGCAGCGAAAAGTTTGCTTGCAACGTTTAAATATAGCCATTGTCCCAGTGTATCAGTTGTGATCGCGGGTTTAATAGTAGAGACTTTTAGCGATGATCTAAGCGTACTTTCCGACTTTACTTTAGTTCCTGTTCCTTTGCACCGGTTGAAGCTTGTTATGCGCGGCTATGATCAAGCAGTACTTTTGTCCAAAAACCTTTCTGATCTATGGAATGTTCCTGTGGAGGAAAATTTGTTGGAGAGGCGTACCTATACAATTTCACAAACAAGCCTGAACAAAGATCAGCGGCGGAAGAATGTTGTAAACGCCTTTGCTATTAAAGATTCTAAAAAATGTAAGGTTAGAGGTGGAAAATTTATATTAATTGATGATGTATGCACTACAGCATCGACTTTGAGTGCTTGTTGTGCTTGTTTAAAAAGAGCGGGGGCAGACACTGTTTGGGGTATAACCTTTGCAAAGGATTAAACAATTTCTATGATGTTGAGAAGTAGTTTGTCTTTTTGATAAACTAAGTATGTTCTGAATTTTTCGTTTGGAATTTGGAGGAGTGCCCAGAGTGGTTTAATGGGGCTGCCTGCTAAGCAGCTGTGGTGAAAGCCACGCGCGGGTTCGAATCCCGCCTCCTCCGCCATTACGTAATATTTGTTGTTGGTGGATAACAGTGGCTAAAGTGTGCGAGGTTAGGGAAGAGAACCCGATCAACTGGAAGTTGATTAAACGTGAAGAACTACTGTTCTTCAAGGACTAACGCGAAGCGTTTGTCCCCGAATCCCGCCTCCTCCGCCATTACGTAATATTTGTTGTTGGTGGATAACAGTGGCTAAAGTGTGCGAGGTTAGGGAAGAGAACCCGATCAACTGGAAGTTGATTAAACGTGAAGAACTACTGTTCTTCAAGGACTAACGCGAAGCGTTTGTCCCCGAATCCCGCCTCCTCCGCCAGCAAGTTGGTATACTTTTTCTTATTTTGCAGTTGTAAACTATACTTTAAAGGAGGTGTTAAATATAGAGGAAAATAAATCTGTCCAATTAGAATGGTCTGCTCCGAACCGTGTTTATAGAGAGTGGAACCGGAAAAAGTTCGTTAGTATTGGAACCATTATCTTTTTTTCAGGCTTGTTTTTGATTTTCTTTAAGCAGTTTTGGCTTTTAGCAGTATGTTTAACCTTTTTGTTTGTTGCTTATGCTTTAGGGACTACAGCACCACAGGAGGTACGACATAAAATAACGGATAATAGTGTAACAGTCGGAGGTAGAAGCTATTCTTGGAAGGAATTGCGGTCCTTTTACTTCAAAAACTATTTAGGTACGGAGGTTTTGTATATCGATACTAATCTAAACTTTCCGGGGCGAGTAAGTTTGCTGCTCAATGGTGTTGAAAAAGGAAAAGTAACTGAGGCGCTTTCCGCGCATTTAGATTACCGGGAGAATCCTCCTACTTCTGTTTTTGATAAACTAACTTCCTTTTTGTCTAAGCAGCTGAGTGTTTGAGCTGTTTTTGAAGCTTTATTGCTTTATTGCTTTATCGTCAATTAACAGGTCTCCTGTACCGGACGGCAATATTTGTGAAGAACGCGTGCCTGTAGCTTAATGGATAGAGCACCAGTTTGCGGAACTGGAGGTTAGAGGTTCGAGTCCTCTCAGGCACACCACGGTCCAAACGCAAAGCGGTTGGCCTTAGGAGAATGTCCTTTCGGCTATTCTCCACGCTACTAGCTAGCAACGTATTTTTGCTATATTACGTAGTGCTCTGTTGAAGCCGCGAAGCGGCTTAATAACAGAGCGTAATAAAAACCATGACAAACATACTATTAATACGCCACGGAGACACCGGTCTGTACGGAGATGAGCAAAAACCGGAAGCGCCTTTAAATAGAAGAGGAAATAACCAGGTTAAAGCACTTGCTGAAAAACTTGCAGATCTTGATGTTGCAGATCAACTGTTTGTAAGTCCTTACCAACGTGCTTGGGAAACAGGCTCGAAAATTGCCGAGTCTGTTGGTCTCGAGCCTGTAAAAGATAAGAGATTGATAGAGATTGATTTGTGGGAGAACCCTGTTGAGATGAAGAAAGATCCTGAGTTTGAAGCAGGGCTGAAAAAGTTTAAAGCAGACCAAATCAGGGTAGGAGATGTGTTGGAAGAAATTGTTGCTAGTTATATTAATCATACAATACTTGTTGCTGGCCACGGCAACTGGATTCGTACTGCTTTGGGTTATGCAGTAAAAATGCCTTTAGAGTCAATAGTCCGTTTAGGTGTGCCTTTAGCTTCAGTTACTTCGCTTGAATACGATGACCGCGGTTTTTACGTTCTGCGCAGATTTGGTTGCACTGTTGGGTAAGATAGGGGACATACAGTTAAGCGTCTGTAGCTCAATGGATAGACCTGCCTGCCGGCAGGCAGGGCGCTGATTTACGATGTTATGCGAGGGGGACATACAGTTAAGCGTCTGTAGCTCAATGGATAGAGCACTGACCTCCGGAGTCAGAGGTTGTGAGTTCGAATCTCGCCAGACGCACCACTATTTAATTTTAGATAAATCCCCGTTAAGAATAGTTGGTTTAACAGATTCAATCTCAGACCTGCAATAAGGC
>CAYVIL010000021.1:0-478 GCA_964451675.1 uncultured Candidatus Saccharibacteria bacterium | reverse complement strand
TTCAACATAAAGATTTTTTGATTAAGAACGTGTGCGAAGCCAATTTCTATTAAAGTGTTTCCACCTACATAGTTTAAAACAAGTACTGCATCAGCTTCTTGCATCAAATTCCAAAACTCACGGATAACATCGTTTTTTTGTTTTTGTTGGATCTAAATTTTCTCAATTTCTTCATCGCATTTTCCAACCATTTTTTTATGTAACAAACGAATCATGTCCTAATTCTCGGAGTTTTTCTCTAACCTCAAGCATTTTGTCAGTAAACTGCATGGAGCCTATTATTCCTATTTTCATTTTATATATTTTACTTATATATTTTACTCTATTGAGAAATAAAAGAAATTATCGCTTTTATAACCTCCGTCGCTAAAGCTATGGAGGGCATTCCTTCGTCTAAGCTCACTACGAACCCCCGGTTCTTGTTCGTTAAGAAGCTATCTGGCGGAAGGGGAGGGATTCGAACCCTCGGTCGCCGGTT
>CAYVIL010000020.1:10159-13014 GCA_964451675.1 uncultured Candidatus Saccharibacteria bacterium | reverse complement strand
GTGTATATATTAGCATAGGATTCTGGTTACAGTCTATAAATTGCGGAAGTTTCCCCTTTCCTGTGTTACTATTTTAGTATGAACCTTTCCTGCGGTTTAATTGGTCTTCCTAATGTTGGTAAATCTACACTTTTTAATGCCCTGCTTACACGCCAAATAGCAGACACAGCACCATACCCTTTTTGTACTATTGAACCAAACAAAGGAATTGTTGAAGTTCCGGATAAGCGTTTAGATAAAATTGCTGCTGCGGCAGAGTCGGAAAAAAAAGTTTCTGCTGTGGTTGAATTTGTTGATATTGCCGGATTAGTAGAAGGGGCACACCAAGGTGAGGGTCTGGGCAACCAATTTTTAGCATATGTACGGGAATGTAATTTATTAGTGCATGTATTACGAGCTTTTGATGAACCAGATGTCGCGCGGGCGGGTAGCGTTGACCCGGAGAGTGATTACGAAACAATTAAAACAGAGTTAATTCTTAAAGATCTGGAGACTTTGGAAAAGCAAGAGCAGCCTAAAGGAACAAAAAATAAGCAAGCTATAGTTTTTTGGGAAGCAGTTAAAAAATTGAAGTTAGGACTTAACCAAGGATTGGAAGCTGCTCAAGTAGATTTAACATCTGAAGAGAAGGAGTTGGTTCAGCCGTTATCTTTACTCACGCTTAAACCGACAATTTTTGTTCTTAACATTGATGAAGAAGACTACAATAAATTGGATAATATTCAGGCGAAATTTGCTGGTTGGGATGTTATTCCTATTTGTGCTCAACTGGAATCTGAGCTAGCGGAACTCGATGATGAGGATGAGAGATGTCAATACTTAGAAAGCATAGGAGTTGAAGATTCTGGGCTTACTAAATTGATCAAAAAAGCATATAGCCAGTTGGATCTTGTATCTTTTTTTAGTGCGCGGGAAAATGAAACCCGTTCTTGGACCGCTGATAAAAAAACTACTGCCTATGAAGCAGCAGGTATAATTCACACAGATATGCAGGAGGGCTTTATTCGTGCTCTTGTTTGTTCTTGGGAGGAGTTTGTTAACTTGGGAGGGTGGAAAAGTGCTAAAAGAGCAGGGGTTGCACGGGAAGAGAGTCGTACCTACAAAGTAAAAGATGGCGATGTAATCGATTTTCGTTTTAGCGTCTAGTTTATAAAAAAAATCCCCAGAAGACATGTTTTTATTGTCATTCTGGGGGTATAAGGTTAGGCAACAACGAGTAGGATAGTTCCTACTAGTAAAACTAGGCAGCCTGTTAGTGATAACAGAAAGCCTCTCTTGTGTAGGGTCTGTTTCTGTGTCCAAGCGGGGTAAGCGTGGATGCGCTCCTCTACACGTACCTGATTTGACGCATGCAACACAAGAACTCCGCTGGTTAGTAAGACCGCTCCTAAGACTATTAATGCTGTTGACATCTGCCCTCCTTTGCGCTATCCATTACCCGATTACCCAATCGCAAAGCTCCTCTTTAACCCTTTCTGTTATTATAAGATACCAGTATTTTGGTATTAGTTCAAGTTTGTTTATTTATGCTAACATATTCCCATGTGTGCAAAAGATGGAGCAAATCTTGAGCTAGAAGAGATGGCTGAAGTTACACCGCCGTTGCGTGTCCGTTTGCGTCTATTATGGATAGCTTACAAAGTGCCGCTATGTGTTACTGGCGGTTTGGTTTTTTTATCCCTTTTACTTTTTACTAGCTATGCTTATTTACTTCTGCTTAATGGTTCACGAGCAAACGCCACTCAGTTAACTCCTGTTTCCTCACTTAGCGCCAGTTTAGCAAGTTATTCCGTTGTTTTGGGTGAAGAGTTGTTGGACAATGACGTAAGCGGTGATTCCGATATACAGGTGGATCAGCAAGCAAACCCTTCTTACATCCCCCCTCCAGTGGCACACACAGCAACTTTTCCCAGTTGGGGAACTCCTAATAATAAATTTGGGATGTACATTAATGCAGATATTGAGCAGATTGCAGAGATAGCTCCTTTAGTTAATTCCAACGGCGGCGATTGGGGCTGGGCATTGATTCCTTTTCCAATTAACAGTTATAACCGTGACTTTTGGCACGATATTTTTAGCCGTTGTGCTGATAAACATATTAAGCCTGTAATACAACTTTTCAACAACCACACTTGTAATCCTGATGAAATGGATTTTCAAGGAATTGCTGAATTTCTAAATGAGCTCCCATGGCCAACTAAACATTTATATGTAAGTGTATTTAATGAGTTAAACGCACGCTACTACTGGTGTGAAAAAATAGCGCCAGAAGAGTACGCAGTAGCACTTAACAAAGCTATAGGTGTTTTTAAGTCTGTTAATCCAAACTTTTTTATTATGCCTGGAGCATTCAATTCATCAGCGCGCAGCGGAGCGTTTTATTTAGATGAAGAAGACTACTTATTGCGGATGAATGCAGCAGTGCCTGGTATCTTTTCTAAGTTGGATGGTTGGGCTAACCATGCTTACCCTCACCCGGAATTTTCCGGTGATTTTTACAACCCCCCTTCCTGGTATGGAGTTCGGGACCAGATTGAAAACTATAAATGGGAGCTTGGCTTGTTGAGCAAGCATTTTGGAGTTTCTGGGTTGCCTGTTTTTATTACTGAAACAGGGTGGGCGCATCGGGAGGGACCGAACCCCAAACCCCAATATAAAGCAGCATCAGTAACAGCACGATATTTTGATGATGCTTACAGAAACCATTGGTTACCTGATAATCGAGTTGTCGCCATAATGCCTTATGTATGGTATAAATCAGATTCCAAACACTTCAATTGGAAGAAGGATGATGGCACTTATTATCCTCAATATGATGTAGTTATGTCTTTCCCCAAAGTTGCTGGTACCAATGA